>NZ_JAAOQS010000065.1:0-52559 GCF_011603105.1 Rhodococcus sp. A14
GAATCGCCCGGCGGCTGGTGGCCGACGCCGTCGACAGTGACACCGAGACATCGCTACAGCGGGTGTACTCCTGCCCGCACTCGGGGGCGCTGACCGCGATGGAATCCCAGTCCCGCACGTTCCCGAAGAGCCTGCGACAGCTGATCGACCTCCGCGACCGCACGTGTCGTACGCCGTGGTGCGATGCACCGATCCGGCACCACGACCACATCCGCTCCCGCCGACAGCACGGGGCGACCACCGCGCGAAACGGGTCCGGGCTGTGCGAGGCCTGCAACTACGCGAAGGAAGCACCAGGCTGGACGGCCCGACCGGTGCACAACCCCGGCCGCACCCATCTCATCGACCTCGGCACCCCGACCGGACACCACTACCGGTCGGCGGCCCCACCGCTCCCCGCCACTGGACGACAGTCGGAGGTCGAAACTGTTGTGAGCACACACCTCCGCGCCTCCTGAACCACACCTTCCGAGGCGGAGGTGTAACGCCGCTGATGCAATGTGCGACTTGTCTGTTAACGCGTTGACACCTACTCGGGTGTTCGACACGGGCTACGAACGGATGGGGTAGACCATGGAACGTCGCGTTTCAGCACGCAAGGTCGCACATCGACAAAGGATCGCAGGCAGTCTGATCGCGCCCGGCGCGTTGGGGCTGGCGGCGCTGCTCGCGACACCGTGGTCGAACCCGGGTTCACCGGCCACGACGGCGACAGCCTTGACGGCGGCGGCCTCGGATGCGTGTTACGACATGGTCAGTATCGCCGTTGCCGGCCGCGGTGACACCCCACGCGAGGGGAACCGGATGCTCGTGGCGCCCGACGGCACACGCCTTCCCGCGTCGTACTCCAGCGACTACAGCAGCCCCTGGATCGACGAGGTGGTGAATGCGCCGCAGCAATCCGTCGGCGGAGGGTCCTACGCCGCGGTCTACATCGAATATCCGGCCAACATGAATTCGTACGAGGACGCCGTGAACGCCGGCGTCGACAACACCGAAACCGTGATGCGGTCGATCCACGCGTCGTGTCCGGACACGAAGTTCTCGATCGTCGGCTACAGCGAGGGCGCCGATGTGGCACGGCGGGTTGCGATGGAGGTCGGCAACCAGGACGGCCAGGACGGCTCGTACGACATTCTCGATCCCGCGTCCGTTGTCGGTGTCGTCATCCTGGCGGATGCCGGCCGCAACCTCGGGGGAGGGCCATTTCCCGGCTCGGAGAACGAATTCCGCAATCCCGACGGCTTCGACCTTGCGTACCAGTCGGGGCAGGCGGGCACGTCCGGGCGGGGAGCATTGCCGGGCACGTCGGGCAGCTTCGGTGCCCTGGACGGGAAGGTGGCATCGTTCTGCTCGGAAGGCGACCTGACCTGCTCCGCACCCGAGAACATTGCGCTACTGCAACTCGCGATCAACGTGGGACGGCAGTTGAACGTCGACTCTCTGCAGAAGGATGGGCTGACCCCCGCGACAGGACAGGATCTTGCGGTGGTGCTCGGGCACCTCGCCCTCGCCGCGTTCGCGGACATTCAGTCGCAAAACAATTGGATGCAATCCGATGAGACGTTCCTCGACGTCCTGGTCAAGGTGTCGGATCCGGCGTACAAGCTCGATGCCGCTGCGGCGCAATCAGACACGTCAGCTGGTCCGATCTCGTCGAATCAAGCGGTCGACCTGGTCTACCTGCCCGCGAAAGTGCGGAACGAGATCATCGGGTTCATCGCGGACAACCAGAACACGATGCAGGTGGCGATGAGCGACCCGTATCAGCAGACGCTGGGGGAGGGGACGGGCCATCACTTCGACTACTGGCGTGATGCGAACGCCGCCGGCGGGAAACCGCTGACGTCCGCCCAGTACGCTGCGGCCTGGTTGACGCACCTGGCGCAGGAAGCGGAAAAGGGCGAAGCGCGAGCGGCCGCTGCGGAACCGTCGACCGCGAAGCTCGCCGCTGCGTCCACGAAGGAAACGGAAGCGTCACAGGTCGCCCCCACCACCGACAGCGCGAAAAAGGCTCAGTTGGCGAGCAACCCGGTCGGCACGACCACGACGACCAGCAGTTCGCCGACACCGACGACGACGGTCGCGACGACTACGTCACCGGAACCCACGACAGTCGTCGAGGTAGCCGCAGAACCTGCGACCTCGGCGCCTCAGGCCGTCGCGGAAACAGCGGAAATAGCGGACACATCCGTGGTGACCACTACCGCGGCGGAACCCACTGCGACCACGGCATCGGAGTCACCGACGACCACCACGCCGGTCGTCACCACGACAACGGTTCCGCCGGCGGCCGGGTGACCCCTCGTCAGTGCTGCTCGGCTTCGCGTGCAGCACGTTGGAGGCGGGTCCGGTAGCTCTGCCACCACGTCCGGTCTTCTGCGGGCACGTTGGTGTTGCCGGGCCGAAGTCCGACCGTCGCGTCGAGCGGGAGAGTCCGGATGGTGTCGTCCGCGTGCGCCCATGCTGTGCGGTACTGCCCGACGATGTATTCGCGTGACTCGTCGGGGGTCGCCCACATGTCCATGTCTTCGGCGTCATCGGTCACCCACGGTGGGAATTGGACGGATCGGCCGAACGTATTCGGACAGCCCGTCCAGCTTGGAGGTAGCGGTGAAGGTCCACCTTCGGATCTGTCAATGTCCTTCCTGATCGGTTAGGTCCTTGCCTTCGAGGGCCTTGACGCGACGCCGTTCGAGGAGCACGAGCCCCGTGCCGAGCACGAGGCAGAGGACGCAGGCGATCCCACCGATCAGCGCCCAGCCCTCGAATCCGTACCCGGCCGCGACCAGCGTCAATCCGAGCACGGCGATTCCTGCGGCGATGAGGATGTATCCCGGCCAGTTCCGGCTGTCGGTGATCGCCTCACCGGCGTGATTGCGCATGGTGTGGGCATCGTCCTGCGGGTGGTGCTCGGAGTTCAACTCACGGCTGGGTCCGTTGTCCGGCTGATACGTCACTGCAGTCCTCCTGTGCTCGAGCGGTGATCTGAGTTTCATCAGTCGGTCTCGGTTTCGGCGTCGGCGGAGTCGTCCGCCAACTCGGGTGCGTTCTCTCTTGTCGCCATGCCGCCGTCCTTGCCGTGATCGGCGGGACCGGGACGGCCACCCTTGGGCTCGTCCGTCTCGCCGTGAGTGTCTTTGGTCATGATCACGCTCTCCTTCAGTGGCTGTGCCGACGGCGTTGTCGTACGGCGAGGTAGGCAACGACGAATGCGCTGACGAGTCCGGCCGCCACGGCACCGCGGGGTTGCTGCCGGATCCTGTCGAGTTCGTGACGCGCGCCGGCTTTCGCGCGTGCGGGCACGTCCACCTTGCGGTGTAGCGCATCCACAGTGGATGCGAGTGCGGCTCGCTGTTCGGCGACGGAAGGTTCCGGTTGCGGCTGTGGGTCGGTCATCGAAGACCTTCCTTCACGGTGTCGACGTCGGCGCGAACGCTGTCGGCCGTATGCTCGGGCACGGGCGGCAGCGCGTTCTTGGCGCGGCGGGCTCCGACCGCCGCGACGACACTGCCCACGATGATCAGCACGGCGGCCACGATCAACGCGGCCAGCCACGGATCGAGTGTCGTCGTCAGTGCCAGAATGGCGGTGGCGACGAGGGCCCCGAATCCGTACAGCAGCAGCAGCACGCCTACTCCGGAGACACCTGCTCCGATCCCGAAGCGCGTTCCTTTGTCTTTTACTTCGGTGAGGGCGTGGGTCATCTCGGTCCGTACGAGTCCCGTTACCTGATCGGTGAGTCGTTCGACGAGTTGGACCGTCGACAGCTCGTCGAGATCGTGTGCAGCGCCGGGCGGTTGGACCCGCGGGGCATCGGCGCGATGGATATCGGTCATGTCCGTGCTCCTTCCTCGTCTCCGCTCCGCCTACCCGGGAGCGTTCCGGGCGAAACAGAATGGTCTTCCGCCGTGCTCACCGGTCTGCGGAGTCGCCGTCGGTCGAGCGATGCCGCGACTGCAGGATCGCAGCGAATCCCCACAGTCCGCAGAACATGGCGAAGGCCACCGCGGCGGCGAGGGCTCCGACGAGGGGCGAGATCACGAAGCTGAAGATCAACGCCACCACACCGATCAGCGCCAGCGCGAGGGTGGCGATGCCGCAGATCGCGAGGCGATGCGAGGCAAAGACGAGATCCGGGAGCGCGTGCCGGCGGAAGAGCATGCGGTGCAGGCCGGCAGGGGCCACCAGAAGCATGGTCGACGTCACCGACAGTGCGACGGTCGCCAGATAGATGGCGACCTCGCTGTTCGAGAGGTCCTCGAAACGCTGCTGGAACGGCAACGTCAACAGGAAGCCGGTGAGCAGTTGCACGCCGGTCTGCACGACACGCAGTTCCTGCAGAAGGCCACTCCAGTTCCGGTCGAGCCGTTGAGTCTCGGTCTCGTGCCGGGCGCGGAAGTTCCAGTTCGCATCGTCGCGATCCAGTCCTCGACTGTCCATCCCTCTGGAGTACCCCATCACCGGCGGTGAGGGCACTATTTCGCGGGGAATACGGGGAGAGAGCCACAGAACCGGGTCTGCCCATCGTGCGATGGGCAGACCCGGTTCCGGAGTACGGGCCGACTAGCGTCGACCGGCCGTGCTTCGTCCGGTGACGAGCTTGACCAGGAACAGGAGTATCACCGCGCCGAGTAGGCAGGTGAAGAAGCTGAACCAGAGACCGCCACCTTCGACGTCGGTGCCGAAGAGGCTGAGGATGAAGCCGCCGAGGAGGCCGCCGATGATTCCGACGACGATGTTGAGGATGATTCCCATCTGAGCGTCGGTCTTCATGATCTTGCTGCCGATCCACCCGGCGAGGCCGCCGATGATGATCCAGCCCAGAATGCCCAGTCCTAGCACGTATCAGTCCTTTCGGGGGAGAGTGGTGACCGGCGACTGCCGATTCCACTCGGAGAAGAGACGCTCGGTGCGGGCCGGTCGTGATCCGGCCCGCACCGTCTCACTGTTCGGCGCGCTGGCGTGCTTCCTGCGCTTCGGCCTTGCCTCGGGCCTTCTCCGCTTCGGCTTCCTTTGCGGCGGCCTCGCGTTGGGCTGCCGCCTTGTCCTGCTGCGCCTTGCCCTCGCGGGTGAGATCGTCCTGACCGGACACCGCACCCGCGGCTTCCTTCGCTTTACCCTTGACGTCTTCGACGACGCCCTTGACGGCCTCGGCCGGACCGCTGTTGTTCTCAGCCATGTTCGTCACCTTTCGGTTGTGGACGGGAGATTCGGCAGTGCTCACCGCGCTTGCGCGGCTGCCTGCTTCTCGGAGTGCGCGCCGTTGTTGGACAGGCTGCCCCCGGAGTTCTCGAGGTGGGCGCGGACGAACCACTGGAACTTCTCGAGTTCGCCGGTCTGCCCGATGAGAAGATCTTCGGTGATCGGGTCGAGATCGCCCGTCTCGGAGATCGCCTTGCGGTTGTCTTCGACGACACCGCTGTAGACCAGGTCGAGGGCTCCGAGGTGCGCCTGTGCCGTATCGCGCTTCACCGAGTAGTCGTCCCAGGTGCGGTCGCGGGCGATGGCGGCCGGGGTTCCGTCGGGCGACTTCCCCAGCGCGGCGATGCGTTCGGCGACGGCGTCCGCGTAGCCGCGCACCAGTTCGACCTGCGGGTCGATCATCTCGTGCACGCCGATGAAATTCGGACCAACCACATTCCAGTGAATGTGCTTGAGCGTCAGATGCAGATCGTTGTAAGCGCTGAGCCGCTTCTGAAGTATGTCGGCGACTCGCGCGCCTTGATCGTCGGAAAGACCTGGCACGGTGAACTTCGACATTCTCGGTCCTCTCTTTCGCTACATACCTGCCTGCGGAACTTCGAGGCTTCGGTGCCCCCGTCGGTTGCTCGGGAGGCGGGGCGCCAGTTGAACTCACCGCGTACCCGTGGTGAGCAGTCTCGAATCACCAGCACCTGCCTCGCCGCAACCCCGCGCTCGCGTCGACCAACGTTTCTGATTCGACTGCTGAAGTTCCGACCACTCGACCGTACTACAAAATCTATGTCGGGCAAATCAGATCTTCTGCGGTGTTCGGAGAGGATGCGCTGGGCCCGGCAGATCTCGATTGTGCATAGGCTCCGCCCGAATCGCCCCGTACCCGCAAGAGAGGCATTATTTTCGGTCTGATTCGACCAGGGGTCGACCGTGCATACGCCGAGGAGGAGCAATGCTCAACGTGGCTCTGCTTGTGGTTCTGCTCGTTGCGAGTCTGTGGGGCGGAGCTGCCCTCCACGGCCTGGCCGATCGAAGGGCGGAACGATGAGCGCCGGGCACACACTGCCTGCCGGGCAGTCGGAGGCACTGCGCACGGGCACGGTGCGCTGGTTCAACGCCGAACAGGGCTTCGGTTTCCTCGCTCCGGCCGACGGATCCGACGACATCTTCGTGCACGTCTCTGAAATCGCCGGAGACGGTCACCGCATTCTCGAGGAAGGGCAGCGCGTCAGCTTCACCGTCTGCCGCACCGAGACCGGCAACCAGGCGCGCGACGTCCGGGTCGCCTGAGCCCTCCGAATCGAGTCCGTCGAACCGGCAAGTCGGGACGCATTTCGGCCCAGCTCGCACTTTCGTTCGCCGACGGGTTGAGGGTCGCGGCAGCTGGGTACGCTGCCGAGAGTCGCAGAAACCGACGACACAGACGTGGAGTGCAGATGGCCGAGGTCGACGAGGTTAGACGAATGAAAACGAGATCCGGTGTGCCCGTGGAACTTCGTGTGGCGGCGGAGTTCGAACAGTTGCCTGTGGTGCGCGCCGTCGCGGAAACTCTCGCCGTGCTGGGAGACTTCACGCTCGACGACGTGGCCGATATCAAACTTGCCGTGGACGAAGTGTGTTCGGAACTGATCGCGGCTGCGCCGGGAAGCGCCGAACTGACATGTTCGTTCGCCGTCACGGAGACGGGGTTGCACGTGACGATCAGTGCACCCCTCACCCGAGGTGGAGTGCCCAACCGGGAGAGCTTCGGCTGGCACGTGCTCGAGACGTTGATGAATGCGGTTTCGGTATCGGCGGGACCCGTCGGCAACGGGTCCGTCGAACGGACCGTGGCGGTGGAACTGGTCAAATACCGGGGCACCATCTAGTGTCTCCGGTTTCGGAACGCGGCGAAGGGCACCGTCCCGGCAGAGACGACTACAAGGACGTGGCGCCCGCGGTTGCGCGCCTGCGAGCTTTGGACGCGTCGTCCGGGGACGCATCCGTCCTGCGCGACGAGGTCATCACACGTTGCCTTCCCCTCGCCGATCACATCGCCCGCCGATTCGGAGGGCGCGGCGAGGCGCACGAGGATCTGCTGCAGGTCGCCCGGCTCGGGCTGGTCAAGGCCGTCGACCGCTTCGATCCGGACCGCGGCTTCGACTTCGTGTCCTACGCGGTGCCCACGATCATGGGGGAGGTTCGCCGGTACTTCCGTGACACCGGCTGGTCGATGCGAGTGCCCCGGCGCATGCAGGAACTCCACGCATTGATCACCAAGGCCGTCGACGAGCTGTCGCAGGAACTGGGACGGTCGCCCTCGGCCAGTGAGATCGCCGCCGAACTCGAACTCGACATCCGGGAAGTGTCCGAGGGCCTGCTCGCGAAGAATGCCTACCAAACCTTGTCGATGGATGCGGCCATGGGTGATGATCCCGACGACCTTCCCCTCGCCGAGACTCTCGGTGAGGAGGACCCGGAGCTCGCGAACGTGGAAAGTCACGCCGCCGTGCGGCCGGCGTTGGAGAAACTTCCGCCGCTCGAACGCCGTGTGCTGATGTTGCGGTTCTTCGGATCGATGACCCAGACGGAAATCGCCCAGCGCGTGGGCGTCTCGCAGATGCAGGTCTCGAGGATCCTGGCGCGCACCCTGTCCGGGCTGCGGGAGCAGTTGGGCGGCGGCTGACCACGCGTCACCCACCCAAACCCGCGACAGTCGATTCGAGCGACGCGGCGTGGAACTCCAGATCGCTCTGCGAGCAGTCGCGGTCTTTCGGGAGCTGCTCGCGCAACTCGTCCCGGGTCACGATGACCAGGGACTGATGCTCGTCGCCCAGCTCACCCGAATCGACGATGGTGGGGGCGCCGCTCTGCAGGATCAGGGCGGGATCCGGCAGTGGCGAATCGAGAAGTGTCTGCAGGTGGGTCGCGGTCACGTGGGTGTTCATAGTGCCCGGCATACCCGGACATACCGCGTTCGAACCCCGCCGGTTGATGCTGCCGCGAGTCGGGCACCCGGCAGTCGTCGTCGCACGAAGGGAGAGAAGGCTGCTGCACATCACCGCGCTCCGGCGCCTGCGCTCGTGGGCGTACGGCGATTCCGATCAGCCGGCGATGCTCGGCGACCGCATCCTGGCGGTCGCGGTGGGCGCCGGAACCGGTGGACGGCCCGATCGTTGGGCCGAACGGTCGGCGCAGGTGCGGGTGCAACTGGACGACGCCCTGGACGCCGTGGCCTGGACGGCGGAGAGCGCGCGCGCCAACGTGCGACGCGCCGCCGGTCCGGTCGCCGCCGGAAGGAGGTGGGGACAGGCGGTCGTTTCGTGGAGGCTCTGGCAGAGGTGATCCGATCCGAAGTCGCCTTCGCCGACAGCCGCGACGCTCACGTCGCCGCCTGCCGGACGGCGGAGGAACGGCTCGGCAACTTCGAGGATGCGGTGTCCTACCACAGCGGTCTGACCCGGGGTTCGTCGATGAGCGCCGGAAGCATCCTCCGGCCGTCCGCTGCAGCGCTGAGCTTGCTGACCGGGGAATCTCCCGGCTCGCCGTCCGGGACGGCATCGGTGGACGAGGACGGTCCCGGGGTCGAGTAAAGTCTTCTCGACGGTAGAGACAACTGCTGCGTTCGTTCAGTGGGTGTCCTGTCGGTTACACCCGGAATTTGAGGTGTATCCGAGAATGGCCGAGACTGTGGGTGAGCACCCTGAGTCGATGTCCCCCGATCTCGACAGCGCGACGATCGCTGCCCAATTGGGCTCCTTGGCAACCGCGTTGGACGAGTTCAATCGCAATTCCGGGTCGCAGGTGGAGATGAGCCTGCTACTGCAGCGGGTCTGCGAACAGGTGGTGGACGCGATCGCCGACGCCGACATGGCCGGGATATCGCTGCTGCGCGACGGGCGGGTAGTGACCGTCGCGTACACGGACGAGGCGATCCGTGAGATCGACATCGAGAACTTCCAGGCCATCGACGGCGACTACTTCGGTGTCGCAGGAACACGGAAGGTCGTCAAGGCCCGGCTCGGGGAGGCCGCGGCCCGGTGGCCGTCGGTCGCGGACAATCTCGACCAGGCCGGTATGCGCAGCTTCCTGTCCGCGCCGCTCGCCGTCGACGAGGCCCTCGCCGGCACCCTCAACATCTACGGGCAGGGGGATCACGGGTTCAGCGAACTCGACGCGGTGGTGCTGCTCGTCTACACGACGGCGATCGAGGGTTTGCTGAGAAGCGCCCGCAGCGTGGAGCTGGCCCGGAACGAAGTCTCGGGCCTCACGAGGGCCATGAAGTCCCGCGCGGTCATCGAGCAGGCCAAGGGCATCGTGATGGCGCTGCGGGGCGTTTCCGCGGACCAGGCGTTCGAGATCCTCGTCGCGCAGTCGCAGCAGGAACACATCAAGTTGGCGGAGGTGGCGCGTCGCATCGTCGAATCGGTGACGACGAATCCCGAGTGAGGTCATGTCCTCACCCACGTATGGAGGTCGCGGTCGTACTCGATCAGACCGCCGGCTTCGAACGCTTTCAGCCAGCCCCGCATCGGCCACCGCCCCCAGCGGCGGTGGAAGGTGCGGGCGTTGGCGAGGATGTCGCGCAGGCGCTCGACGGGCGGATCGGACACCGGATGATGCTGGTGGAACGCGTCGGCTCCGCCCACCCATCTCAGACCGACGCCCGCGGCGCGGGCGGTCTGCGCGAAGTCGGTGTCCTCCCCGCCGTAGCCGGAGTAGTCGGTGCAGAACCCGCCGACATGCTGCCAGGTCGCGCGGCCGACCGCGAAGGACAGCGACCAGAACAGATCGAAATCGGTTCCCGCCGTCACGGACCCGTTCGGCGGCGCGGGGCGCGCGGGGTGCGGGGATCGCAGCTGGTCGAGCCCGTCGAGGTCGTATCCTCCGGGACCGGGCGGCGGAAGGTACGTCACGGGGCCGCACAGCAGGGCCGACCGATTGCCCGGTTGCTCGGCCGCCGACACGTAGCGGTCCAGAAGCTCCTCGGAGGCCATGCAGTCGACGTCCAGGAAGACCAGCAGATCGGCGCCGCCGGCGAGTGCGGCCGCCGCGCCGATGTTGCGTGCGGCCGCCAGTGGCAGTGGTCCCTCGTCATGGTCCAACCAGATTCCCCGCGCGTGTCCATGTTCGGAGACGGCGTCCATCGTCCGCGGGTCACCCATCGCGACGACGACGTGGTCGTCGCAGGCGCGCCGGCTCCGTCCGAGGGAACGCAGCTGCATCCGCAGGTGACGGTCCCGGTGCGCGGCGATCGTCACGACCGCGACCCTCATGTCACCGATTCCGCCCGTTTCGCGAGACTGTCGATGACTGCCGCTGCGCGGGTGGCGGCGCCCGCGGTCTGCCAGCGCACCCAGCGTTCGCCGCCGAGGGCGAGTGCCTGGTCGAGGAGGGCCGGCCACCGGTTCAGCTCCGGCCAGTGCGGTACCGTCACGGCCAGTCCTCCGCGGGCGAGTGCGTCCGCTGTGGCCTCCTGTTCGCCGAACGGCCGCGGCTGGGCGATGACGATCGCAGGGCGGCGCGCGGCGGCGATCTCGGCGACGGAGTTCTGGCCGGCATCGGAGACGACGACATCGGCACCGCACAGCTCCGGCCACGGGTCGTTCACCCACGGTGCCCCGGGAACCCCGAGCGCCTGCCATCGGTATCCGCGGTGACGGTGTGCACATCGACGGACGTCGGCGAGCGTCGCCGCGGTGCCCCCGGCACCGCTGAGAACGAGTATCCGCGGGCGGGCCGAGTCGGGGCCGCCGGCGGGTGCGCGGCCGTCGAACCGGCTGATTCCTCCGACGAAGGTGGTTTTGTGCGCGAATTCCCGCAACCACTCCGGGTCGTACATTGCCTGCGGCCATGCGGCGACGATGTGGTCGGCCAGCCGGTAGCCGAGGTGATGGGCTGGATCTGTGCGTTCGCCGGGCATCGCGATCACCACCACGGGCACGCCCAGCAACCGAACGAACGCCGCCACCTCCACCGATACGTCGACGACGAGCAGGCTGGGGTGGGTCTCGTCGACCCACGACGCTATGCGGGACATGCGAGTCCGCAGCCCGACGTCGTGCACGGGTGCCCAGTGCAGAGCATCGTCGGCGGTGGGGTTCTCGGGGGAGGAACCACGGTCGTCGCGCGCCAGGGAGACGCTGTCGGCGAACGGGGCGCCGGGAGCGATCGGCGCCGAGGACAGCGCGGTGACGGGCGTGTCCAGAGCCGCACAGATACTCGACGCGCGCATCCGATGCCCAGACCCGTGGTGATGGATGTAGTAGCCGATCACGACGCCTCCCGCCGCTCGCCGTCGGCGCAGACACGGTTCGCCGCGAGCCGACGGTAGATGCTCACGTAGGCATCCACCATGCGGCGTTCGGAGCAGTGCGCCCGGGCGTGCGCTCGCACCGACCCACGTGGCAGCGCGACGACCCGCGGTATCGCGTCGGCGAGGGCATCGACGTCGTCGGGCGGGACGAGGCGACCACAGTCGGCGGACACCACCTCGGGGATACCGCCGCGCGCGAACGCGGCGACAGGTGTGCCGCAGGCGAGCGCCTCGGCCACCACCAGCCCGTAGGGTTCGTCCCACAGTGGAGTGATCACGGCCGCCGCCGCACGACCGATCGCTGTCGCCAACTCGGGCTGGGTGAGGTGCCCCAGATAGGTCACGTCGGCACCCAGCAGGGGTGCGATCGTGCTCTCGAAATAGGCCGGATCGCTGATGGGTCCCGCGAGATGGATCGCGAAGCCCGCGCGGCGCGCCGCCGCGACCGCGACGTGCGCACCCTTCTCGGGTACCAGTCGGCCGAACCAGATGAGGTCCGTGCCGCCGGCCCCTTCGGGCCAGCCATCGACGTCGACACCGTTCGGCACGACGTCGATGCGGTCGACGGTGTGACTCCACGCTGCCGCGGTGTGCCTGCTCACGGCCACGAAATGTGCGTCGGTGCCGGCCCGGACGGCGAGGGCTGATTCGAGCCACGGAGTGGGCGGTGTGTGCAAGGTCGACAGCACCGGTATCGGAACCGCGGGGGCCATGGCTACGGGAAGGTAATGCAGGCTGTGGTTGTGCACCACGTCGAACGACCCCGCCAGCGGCCCGGCGAGATCGAGCATCAACCGCAGATACGCATGGTGCTCCCGCAGGAAGTCCATCGGTGGCATGGACACGTCCCGCTGGGCGGCGACACTCGTCGCCAAGGTCTCCACCGTCAGGTGCGCGCAACCGAGGCCCGGATCGGATCCTGGTCCGGCGAAGAGACTGACCCGATGCCCGTCGGCGCACAGGCGTCGCGCCAGATGCCAGACGTGCGATTCGAGGCCGCCGGGGAACGGTTGCCGGATGGGGTGCCGACTCGAGGCGATCAGGGCGATGCGGAGCGCATCGCCGTTCACGGCAGTGCACGCCACGACAGCGCTCTTTCGTACAGGTCGTGGTGTGCACGCGCGAGGAGGCGCCGCTGTGTTGCGCGCGCGTCCCACGTCGCCCGGGCCGTCTCGGACCCGTACAGGGTGCGGATGGCTCGATCGAGCGAGGTCGCGTCGAAGGATTCCTCGTCGAATCCGTAAGTGGCGCAGTCCTGTTGCTGCGAGTAGAAGCCGCACGTCGGCGCAGCCACCGCGGTGCCGAGGTCGTGGCACGCCTCGAGCCATCCGGAGTGGGTGCCGAAGCGGTACGGCAGCACCGAGATCGACAGCGACGACAGATAGTCCCACAACTGGTCGTCGGAGAAATACGGGTGGACACGCACCTCGACGCAGTCGGCATCTCGGTACTGCAGTAGTCGCGCCGCCGCGTCCGGCGCGTACCAGTAATTGCCCGGTTCGAAGATCTCGTCATGGACGTCGATCTGCAGACGCGCTCCAGGTAGCCCGGAGACGGTCCGGGCCAGGGTGTCCAGTACCGGGAACGGATCCATGTTCGCGCGAAGGCTCTTGACGTGGACGCCGACCACGAACTCGTCCGAGTCCGGGCGGGGACGCTCGATCAGAGGCCGCTCCACGACGTGCGGGTGGTCGAGAACGGTCGCGATGCGGGCCCAGTTCGCGTCGACAACCGCGGCCGCGCCGTCGGTGAGGGTGACCAGTTCGGTGGCGGCAGGCACCAGTACGTCCAAGATCTCGAGGTGCGGCTCGGGGTCCGGGTGGTGCGGATTGCGGAGGTCGTGCACCGTGTACACCAGCGGCTTTCCGCGGACGGACAGTTCGTGGACGATGTCTTTCATCTCGGCCGGAGCGATGGCGTCGAACCCGAAATGAATATGGAACACGTCGAAGTCGCGATGGTGGCGGCTGATCCATCCCGGATCCAGCATGAGCGGCGGCCACCATCCGCCGGGGACCTTGCGACCGTCCGCCGGGACCGGATCGGGGAGACGCACGACGTCGCCGCCTCCGTCCGGGTCGGCCAGATGACGAACGTAGACGTGTGACTCCGGGACGGAGGCAACGCGAATCATGGGTACTCCTTCGGCCTCTGCCGAGATACGACGGGGGTAGTGCGACTGATCAGTCGCCGGCGACCGGAGACAGCGCGCCGAGGAACGACTGCGCCCAGCGGTGCACGTCGTGGTCGAGCACCTGGCGGTGCAGCCGCGACATGCGGCGCCGTCCCTGCTCCCGGTCCGGGTCGAGGGCGGCCATGATCGTGTTCTTCACTCCGTCGAGGTCGTGCGGGTTCACCAGGTAGGCGCCCCGGAGTTCGGCGGCGGCACCGGCGAACTCGCTGAGCACCAGCGCCCCACCCAGATCCGCTCGACAGGCGACGTACTCCTTCGCGACGAGGTTCATCCCGTCACGCATCGGGGTGACCAGCATGACGTCGGCGGCCAGGAACAGCGCGATCAGCTCGCTGCGATCGACCGGCTGATAGAGGTAGTGCACGACCGGCCGGCCGATCTGACCGTGATCACCGTTGATGTGGCTGACCTGCTCCTCGATGGAACTGCGCATCTTCATGTAGTGCTCGACGCGTTCACGGCTCGGGGTGGCGAGCTGCACCATCACGGTGTCGGACGGATCGAGCCGGCCCTCGTCGAGCAGTTCACCGAGCGCCGAGAGCCGCAGGTCGATGCCCTTCGTGTAGTCGAGTCGGTCGACTCCGAGGAGGATCTTGCGGGGGTTCCCGAGCTCGCGGCGGATCTCGGCGGCCCGTTCGACGATGGCGGGATCGGTGGCCTGTTCGACCAGTTGCCGCGAGTCGACGGAAATGGGGAACGC
This sequence comes from Rhodococcus sp. A14, assembly GCF_011603105.1. Lineage (NCBI taxonomy): Bacteria > Bacillati > Actinomycetota > Actinomycetes > Mycobacteriales > Nocardiaceae > Rhodococcus > Rhodococcus sp. A14. The sequence continues at coordinate 14,389 of NZ_JAAOQS010000065.1, forward strand.
TCCGACCTGCACGACCCGGTCGTCGAGTGTCACCCGGCCGAGTGCGCTGCGCACGCCGACGCCTGCGGTGGTGGTGTCGAGTCCCAGCAGCCTGCGCGCCAGGAACAGGAAATTGTTGGCGCCGCCGGGCAGGTGGAAGCCGATGAGATCGGCGCCGAGCAGCCCCTCCACGATCTCCTTGCGCCACGGCAACTGCATGAACAGTTCGACGGGCGGGAAGGGGATGTGGAGGAAGAACCCGATGGTCAGGTCGGGGCGCATCTCCCGCAGCAGACGGGGCACCAGCTGCAGCTGGTAGTCCTGCACCCACACGGTTGCGCCCTCGGCCGCGGTGCGCGCGGTCTCCTCGGCGAAGTGGCGATTCACGTCCAGGTACGAGTGCCACCAGTCCCGGTCGAAGACCGGCGCCACCAGCACGTCGTGGTACAGCGGCCACAGCGTCGCGTTCGAGAATCCTTCGTAGTACAGCGAGACCTCGGCCGAGCTCAGCTCCACCGGGTACAGGTCGATCCCGCCGGAGACGATCGGTTCGACCTTCGTGTCGGGCACACCGGGCCAGCCCACCCAGGAACCGCGTTCCCGGTCGTGAAGCATCGGTTCCAGGGCTGTGACGAGGCCTCCCGGGCTCCGCTTCCAGCGTGTCGTCCCGTCGTCGAGTGTCTCCATGTCCACGGGCAGTCGGTTGGCGACCACCACGAAGTCGGACGTGCCGTACGGAGCAGTGTCTTTCACGCCGAGCGCCCACCCTGGTGAATTGCCTCGGTGACCAGCCGGAAGGCGTCCTCGAGGTCGGCGCCGAAGGGGATCTGTGCAGCCATGTGCATTGCCGTCAACGGCCTGCGGAGAGCGGTGTTGCCGGTCACCGCCCACGGCACGGCGAGCCTGCGGGCGCGACCGGCCATGATGTCGAGTATCGGTAGGGCAGACGCGCAGAAGAACTGCACGTCCGTAAGGTCGAGCACGAACGGAAGTCGTTCGTTGATCGCCTCGTCGAGGTGGTTCCCGAAGGTGTGGAGGGTGGTGACGTCGATGTCACCGGATATCCGGACGACGAGAATTCCGCCGGCACCGGGCGCACTGACGACGGAGAGCCTCCCGTGCTCGGGCTCGACGGCCCAGCTGAACAGCGTCGAATTGTCGGCAGGGTCGGAGCGTGTCGGCAGCGCACTGAGAACAGATTTCATGTCGTTTCCTCACGATCGAGCGACGTAGGAGACAGGCACGAAATAAGGCGCGTGAACCGTGCCCGTCCATTGCGGCTGGGGGCTCAACCGTGCAGGACTCTGACGTTACCCCATGGTGTCAATTACGGGGACGCGTTTCTCACCCCACCATCACCGCCGATGTCGCGCCGTTCGCGTTTTCGGTAGTCCCACTGCACTTCTCGACGGCGCGTCCGGAGGCACAGCGGGAGCCCGGCGTAGCTTTTCCGCGGAGTGGGTAACCGGTACGGATGGAAATCATCGCCATCGTGATCCTTGTCGGCGTCGTGACGTTCGTGATCGCGCGCCGCCGTGCGCAGAGTCGGAAGCAGAACTGATGCGGAACAGTCCTACGGGCGACGCCGCTTCTTGTGCGAACTGTCGCAGAAGGGAGCGATGCTCGTCCGCCCACACCGGCACAGCGCCACGGTGGCCCGGCCGCCGCCGAGCGGGTTACCGTCGGTGTCGAGGATCCGCGCAGCACCCCGCACCAGGAGTGGACCATCAGGGCAGACGGTGATCGTGACGTCGGACTCGTCGGCCACGGCAGATTCGTCGGCCCCGGGAATGGGAATGGAGTTCATATGACTACTTTGCACTCTCGGTCGACGTCGGACACGGTGGCGCAATCGGGAACGTCCATGCCCTTCCCGAAGCCGCGCGGTCCCGTCAGCGATCTCCTGTTCTCCATTCTGCGCGCCGACGGCGCCGATGCCGAACCGTTCGTGGCGGCGGCACGCTCCCTCGCCTCGTCGGCGCGCGACAGTCCCCGGGCCTTCCTCGTCGACGAGGACGCGCAGATCTGCCTGACCGCGCTCTACGAACTGCACCTGCAGGGGATCACCGGTGTCGGTGACGAGTGGGAGTGGAACAGCGACCTGATCGCCGCCCGATCGGCGCTCGAGGTCCCGTTCGACGCCGCGATCCGTGACGTCGCCGACGCGCCGACCGGCGCCGACGACGTGGTGACAGCGCTGTGGGCGATGACCGCCCCCAGCACGGCGCCGGGGCTGTCCGGTCACATGGCCCACGACGCGGATCTCACCCAGTTCCGGGAGTTGCTGATCCACCGTTCGCTGAACCAGTTGCGTGAGGCCGACGTGCACACGCTCGGCATTCCGCGGCTCGCGGGCGCACCGAAAGCGGCGCTGGTGGAGGTGCAGTCCGACGAATACGGCGGCGGCAGGCCCGAGAGGATGCACTCGGCGCTGTTCGCCACCACGATGCGCGAGCTCGGGCTGTCCGGCGACTACGCGCACTACATCGACGCGGTGCCCGCCGTGACGCTGGCGTCCCTCAACGCGCTGTCCCTGTTCGGCCTGCACCGCGGTCGTCTCGGGGCCCTGGTGGGGCACCTGTGCGCGGTGGAGACCACGTCCGCACTGCCGAGCAAGAAGTACGCCGCCGGACTGCGCCGCCTCGGATTCGGGAAGGCGGCCACCCTGTTCTTCGACGAGCACGTGGAGGCCGACTCCGTGCACGAACAGATCGTCTGCCGCGACCTCGCCGGCGGGCTGGTCGCGGCCCGGCCCGCAGTAGCCGACGACATCCTGCTGGGGGCCGCGGCCTGCCTGGCCTTCGACGACCTCGTCGGCGATCACGTCACCCGGTGCTGGGCGGAGAACCGCACGTCCCTGCGGCAGCCGCCCGGTTAGGGTCAGGTGCCGGACGCGGCGACCGCGTGCTCGAGGTCGCTGAGCGACGTCTCCAGGTGCGTGATGATCCGCTGAAGATGGGGGACGGCGTGCCGATCGCCTACGACGCCGACGTCGAGTTGACCGGACCGGCTGGTGAGGGTGATGCTGAGCGCCTGACCCCCGAGGACCGTCGGTGCCGGATAGACCGCGTCGAGGCGGGCGCCGTTCCAGTACCGCGGCCTCGACGGGCCCGGCATGTACGAGATCATCACGTTGAACGGCGGGGGAGTGTCGTCGACGAACCGGCGGACCGGCTCGAGCAGGATCGGGCTGATCGCCAGCGCGCTCATCAGCTGGAACTGGGTGTGGCTCAGCGCGCCGAACACACGGTTGGTGTGCTCGACCGATTCGCTGATGCGAGCCAGGCGTGCCGCCGGATCCGCTTCGTCGGTGGCGAGGCCGACGACCATCGCGCCGACGCCGTGATCGCGGCCGCGCGGACCGATCATCGTGCCGCCGAGGTCGAGGGGCACGGGCAGCATCGCCGTCAGCGGCGCGTCCGGCAGCGCGTACTGCTCGAGGAGATACTGGCGCAGCGCCCCCGAACACATCGCGAGCACCACCGCGTTGATCGTGGTGCGGGCCGCGGTGGCCACCGACACCAGGCGCCGGATCGGCCACGACCGTGCCGCCAGTTTCCGGGCCCGGCCGACCGGAACGTTGAGCATCGTGGGCGGTGACTGCAGGGGGAGGGTCAGATGTTGCTCGCGGACGCCGTCGTACGCGACCTTCGCGAGCGCAGGCAACACCCCGACGATGCTGGTGGCGGCCCGCACGCCGGCCCGGACCATGGCCACCGGCAGCACGGATTCCCGCCGCGGCGTGCCGGCGACCCCGGGCGTCCACGGTGCGGGGCAGTCGCGGGCGTCGGGGTCGGTCGACAGGGCGTGATGGAGAAGTCGCAGCCCGGCCGGTCCGTCCATCAGCGACAGGTGAATCTTCGAGAACACGGCCGTCCGTCCGTCGGCGAGCCCCTCGATGACGTGCATCTCCCACATCGGGTGCTGCGGGTCGAGCGGCATGCCGTGCATCTGGGACACCAGCGACAGCAGATCCTCCATGCGGCCCCGGCCCGGGACCGCCGTGTGCCGGACGTGATAGCCGAGATCGATGCGGTCGTCGAACGACCACCAGGGATAACTGGCGCCCCGGAGCGGGCGTACGGCGCGCCGGCGGAACGTGTCCGACGCGTCCTCGTGCGAGATCAACGCCTCGAACATGGCCCGGGCATGATCGGGCCCCGACTCGCGCGGTGGTTCGAACAGTTCGAGCGCACCCACGTGCATGGGATGCGACGGCGTCTCGAACAGCACGAACATCGCCTCGGTGGGACTCATCACCGACATTCAGCGCCTCTTTCTCCATGCTCGGGACACGGCCCGAGCATGCCCCGGCGCATCCCACGTCTCCAGGGTAAGCAGAACATGGAAACTTCTTCCGCACGGCCGTTTTCGTGCCCCGCCTGCTCAGCCGCGGTCGAGCTGCGGAAACACCGTCTCGCGGGCGAGAAGCAGAACGGCGGCGGCGACGGGTATCGCGAGCAGCGCCCCGACGATCCCCAGCAGTGCGCCGCCGATGAGGACGGCGACGACGGTGACCATCGGGGGCACCTTGACGGTTCGGCCGATGATGCGGGGTACGAGAAGGTAGTCCTCGAACAGGCGGAGGGCGATGAAGTAGACGATGGTGGCCAGTGACACCGGCAGGGACACGGTGAGGGCGACCAGCGCCACCACGACACCGGCGAGGGTGGATCCGACCACCGGAATCAGATCCAGCACGGCGACCAGGACGGCCAGCAGCAACGGGTAGGGGACGTCGAAGGCGACCAGCCACACGAATGTGAGGACGGCGGTGATCAACGAGATCAGGAGGTTCCCGAGCACGTATCCGCCGACCTTCGCGAAGATTTCGTCGCCGATCAGAATCGTGCGTGGACGCCGCGAGTTCGGGGCCAGGCGGTAGATCGACGACCGGATGTGCGCGAAGTCGGCCAGGAAATAGGCGGTGAGCACGACCACGATCACGGTGCCGCTGATGGCGCTGAACACGAACTTGCCCGCACCCACGATCCCGCCGACGACGATCGGTACGTTGCCCGCATCGAGTGCCCGGCGCAGTTCGTCCTGCAGATGGAAGCGGGTGCTGAGTTCCCCCAGCGCCGGGTAGTTCTGCTCGAGGTGCCCCAGGTAGTCCGGGGCGTTGTGCACGAGGGCGCCGCCCTGCGTCACCATCGGCGGGATCGCCGCGGCCAGGAACCCGGCCAGCACGGCGAAAGAGAGGACGAAAACCGTTGCGACCGCGGCCCATCGGGGAAATCCGTGCCGCACCAACCAGGACACGGCGGGTTCGAGGCCGATCGCGAGGAATGCGGCGACGGCGATCAGGACCAGCACCCCGCGGGCCGCGAGAACGACCTCGATCAGGGCGTACGTGACGGCGACACCGGCGGCTCCGGCCATCCCGATGAAGAACGGGGACCGGCGATCGAACCGCGGTCCGGGCTTCCCGAGCGGATGCGCCGCCGTGCTGATGCGCGCCGCGCCCTCCTCCGCGGCGATGATCGGCTGCTCCTGCGCGGGGGAATGCGGTTGGGCCACGCTGTCGTCGTGGCCCCCGGCGGCCGTGGTCACGGCCGGCGGACGACTCTGTCCCGCCGTCCGCTGCCGGTAGCGTCCCGCCCGATGCGAGGACACCGATCCGCGGCGGTCGATGTGCCGGGACCGGTTGTCGGCGCAACCGGTGATGCGGGTGTCGAGCGGCAGTAGTCGTCGATCAACTCCACCGCGCGTTCCGCGCACACGGCGGGTGACGGCATCCGCCCGATACCGAGGCCGGCGATCACGATGACGCTGCGGCGGCCCAATCCTTCGACGCCGAGCGACCAGCCGAAGGTCCGGTTCCACGCCAGCACCGCGTTGCGTCCCGGCAGATAGTGCAACCGGAGCGGCAGAACGAGGACGACTTCGATGCTGTCGCTGTCCCACCAGTCGATGGAGTCGGCGTGAACGCTCCTGGCCACCGTGTGGATGTAGTCCCGAACGGTGCGGGTGTCGGCAATGCCTGTTCCGCTCTTCATCGTCCACCGCCTCAGCTGTTTGACGATCGACATACCCGGCCCCGCGACAGTTGAAACTTCACCCACCGAGGTCTGCGTGCTCGAGGGGCGCGACGCGCCCGTCTCCGGGTAGCCTCGCCGCATGCCTTACGTGGAGCGCTCGGGAGATGTGTTCGTCCTGTACTTCGGTGAGGAGGGGGAACCGGACAGCGAGAACGCCTTCCACCCGGATTGGATCGACAAGGTCGAGGGCCTCCTCGATCAGGTAGAGCAACACGACGGTCCCGCCGCACTGGTGACGACAGGGCTCGGAAAGTTCTACTCCACCGGTCTCGACACCGCCTGGGTCGTCGCCAACACCGACAAGCTGAACTCCTACATCGACCGTGTGCAGGCCCTGTTCGCGCGGATCCTCACCTTCCCCCTGCCGACCGTGGCCGCGCTGACCGGGCACACCTTCGGCGGCGGCGCAATCCTCGCGGCGGCCCACGATCACCGGGTGATGCGTGAGGACCGCGGCTACTTCTGCTTGCCGGGCATCACCATCGGGGCGAGTTACGCGCCGGGCAGCATTGCGCTGCTCGCGGCCCGCCTGCCCGCGCGGGCCGTGCACACCGCCCTGGTGACCGGCCGTCGGTACGGTGGCGTCGTGGCGAGCGAACTCGGGTTCGTCGACGAGGTCGCCCCCGAGCAACACGTGCTCACCAGGGCCGTCGAACATGCGCAGGGCCTCGTCGCGACCCGCGGACGCACACTGGGTGAGATCAAGTCCTCGCTCTACGCGGACGCCGTCGCCTCGCTCCGTACCCCGGTGGCGAACCTCGAGACGCAGGAGGCGCTGAACGGCGGCTGACGAGTCACGGGGCGCACGAAGGGTGCAGGCCGTGAAAACGGGTACTACTCCCGCGAGGAGCGGGGCGTCGGGCATCCGTTCTCACCGTCATCCGGAGGCGACACCATGAAACGCGTTCTGACACTTGTCCTGCCGATCCTGCTGGCCGTCTTCGCGCTGGCCGCGTGCGGAAGCGACGGTGACGACTCGTCCGGTTCGGCGGAAACGGCGTACGGCGGGGACCATCCCATGTCCGGCATGCCGTCGATGTCCATGTCGATGCCGATGTCGATGCCTGCGGGGGCTCAGCGGGAGATCGTGATCTCCGATTTCACGTACACCCTGCCCGGCACGTTCGCGCCGGGAGAAGAGGTCACCGTCCGCAACGACGACACCGCCGAACACACCGTGACGGCGGACACCGGCGACCTGTTCGACGTGGAGGTTGAACCGGGTGCGACCGCGACGTTCACCGTCCCCGGTCAGCCGGGCATGTTCGCGTTCCACTGCACCTATCATCCGAACATGGTGGGCACACTCGAGGTTCGGTGACCGCGTCAGTCGAGCGGCTCGATGCGGAAGACCTCGCACCGGTCCGCGGCGGCCGCGAACGCCTCCGGGGAGGAGTTCGCGACCGTCCCGGCCTTGAGAAACATGGTGACCCCATGCGGCACCCGGGTCGGGAACTCGCGGAGAATCCGGCCCCGCTCCGGCACCGGCAGCGCGACCAGTCGGACACGCTCGCGTCGCCGCCCCCGGGTCAGCTCACCACGCCCGGCGGCCCGGGCGTTCTTCGCCCAGTCCGATTCGGCGTATCCCGCGACGACGTAGCGCCGGCCGTCCACCTCGTACGGTGAGACGGGCGTCGACCGCAGCACGCCCGTCTTCCGGCCGGGGACGGTGAGCGCGGGCATCGGCATCGGAACGCCCAAGCGATGCAGACCCACGATCACCCTGTTGACGTGGGCGAGATACCAGGGCGGCAGCACTCTTCCGGTCCGGCGCACCATGTCCTCGACTATTCCGAACCCGGCGCTCTCGTGGCAACCACCTCGTGCCGTCCGGGCTCGCTGTCCCGCCACCAGCAGAACACGAACAGGGCCAGCGACGCGACGAGTGTGGAGACCACCCACACCGTGAGGGCGATGTCGACCCACGACCCGATCGGCGGGCTTCCCGGCAGGATTCCGCGCAACGGAACGACGGCGAACAGCATCGCGGCCATCCAGCCCAGCATGTCCGTGTTGACGGCACGCTTGCGGCGGAACGTCTGCAGCGCGACGAACGCGGCGAGGCCCGCCAGGATCGTCATCATCAGCAGCAGGATTCCGGCGTAGATCAGGTTCCCGCCCGTGCGCGCGAACATCAGCGCGGCGCCGGTGCCGTTCCGGGAGAGGTCCGTGTCGACCGCCACCGCCTCGGCGCGCGCCTTCCACCCGTCGACCCGGCCGTCCAGCAGCAGGGCCGTGGGCACCAGTTCACGGTCGGCGCCGAGCCCCTGATACGCCTCCACCACCATCGGATTCACCTCGAACCGGTCGAACGGCCAGTAGGCCGCGTTGCCGGTGGCGATGAACTCGGTGTCGAAGGTCGTGGCCGAGGCGCCCGCCCGGAAGACGATTTCCTCGTGGCTGGTGCTCGGGATGAGCAGCAGCGTGATGTCCCGGTTCAGTGTGTCGCCGTTGGCGTGGAGGAAATCCTCACCGACGGTGATCGTCACCTCGGCCTGCACGCGGTCGGTCGTCGGCTGCAGCGACTTCGCCGTCACGAGGACCACGAACTCGTCGCTACCGATCTCGAACGGTCCGTCCTCGTCGCCGGTGCGGCTGCTCAACCCGTACACGGTGAGCGACGCGGCGTAGATCAGCGCGAGGAGAAGCGCCGGGACGGCCCACTGAAGGCGGTGATGTTTCGAGTTCATGGACGTCGGCGAATCACAGCGTGGCGGAGACGTTCTCGGGGTCGATCAGGATCTTCGCGTGCATCTCGGGGCTGCCGAGCGCGGTGAACGCGGATTGGACACCGGACAACCCGACCGTACCGGTGATCAGCGGCGCCGGATCGATCTTTCCGTCGGCGAGCATGTGGAGGGTGTCGCGGAATTCGCGGGGGTCGTAGGCGATGGCGAAGCGCAGGTCGATCTCCTTGTTGACCGCCAGTGCGGGCCGGAAGGTGTCGGTCTCCATGCAGACCCCGACCACGACGACACGTGACCGCAGCGGCGCCCCGGCCAGGATGCCGTCGATGACTCCGGGCATGCCGACACACTCGAAGACGACCGGCCCGGACGGTGTCGCGCCCACCGCGTCGGCGAGGGCGAAGGCGTGCCACCACGGCAGCTTCGGGATGCGGCGCAGCTTCTCCATGGTGTCCAGTCCGAGGGCGAGCACCTCCGTGATGGAGGTCGTCTCCCTGCGCCGCGGATAGGACGTCCAGGGCGACGCCGCGGCAGGGTCGACCACGACGTCGCCCCCGCAATGCCGGGCGAGTTCCCGCCGACGGGTGGAGAAGTCGGCGGCGACCACGGTGCGGACACCGGACGCCTTCAGCATGCTGATCACGGCGAGACCGATCGGGCCACATCCGATGACGATCGCGGTGCGGCCCTTGCCGACGTCACCCTTCCGCACCGCGTGCCACGCCACCGCCATCGGCTCGGTCAGTGCGGCCTTCTCCGCCGACAGCCCGTTCGGCACAGGCAGGGTCATCGACTCCTGCACCACCACCTGTTCCGCATAGCCGCCCGGCGCCGAGGCCGACAGCCCGGTCAGGTGGATGTCCGACCCGGTGCGGACGATGGGCAACGCAACCACCGCGGTACCCACCGGCCACCGCTTTCGGCAACCGGGACCGTAGTCGGCGACGGTGCCGCTGAACTCGTGCCCGAGCACGACTCGCTGGTGGGAACGCATGAAGTCGCGGTAGCCGGTCTCGGCCGCCAGTTCCGCCATCTCGTCGGCGTGTACGCGGGCGTGCAGGTCCGAGCCGCAGATCCCGCACCGGGACACGTCGATCAGCACCTGACCCCGGGCCGGGATCGGAGCCGGGATGTCACCCACCTCCAGGCGAGTCTCGGTGCAGATGACAGCCTTCATGCTGGGCTCCTCGGGTGCGGCGCGGTGGGCCTCCGCTCCGAACGTAGAACACTCCCGGCGCCGAGACACCACGATTGCCGAATGGCCGCCGCAGGGTTGTCCCGTCCCGGCGATGGGTGTAGACCGACAGCATGAGCGTCCTCGGTCAGATGGACTCGTTTCGCCGTGTCTTTCCCACCGCCCGCCGCAACCGCGCAGACCTGTTGCGCTGGTTGCGGCGCCGTCCGCAGCTACTCGCCGCCGTCGGGTTCCACGAGTTCGCGCTCGCGACCAGCGCCAGGGTCGACCCCCGCCTCAAGGCGCTCGGCGAGATCAAAGCGGCCGCGCTGACCAACTGCGAGTACTGCCTCGACATCGGATCGGCATTCAGCCGCGCTCTCGGAGTGAGTGACGCCCAGTTGCGCGCCCTCCCGACATTTCGTGAGAGCAGCGAATTCGACGACACCGAGAAGCTGGTGCTGGAGTTCGCCGAGGCCATCACCCGCACACCCGCCCACATCGGCGAGGACCTGCGACGCTCACTGCTCGCCGAGTTCTCCGAGGCGCAACTGACCGAACTCGCCGCGGCCATCGCCTGGGAGAACCACCGCGGACGTCTCAATCAGGCGCTCGGTGTCCGGCCCTCGGGGTTCTCCGACAGCGACTTCTGCGTCGTGCCCGAGCGGTAGCCGACGGAGTCTCCGAACTCGGTCCGATCGACGCCAGATAGTCAGCGGCAGCGGGAACGGGACAACCCGCCGAGCACGAAACCCAACCCGATGCCGAGCATCCACACGTCCTTCGCGACGGCGATGCCGTTCTCGTTCGGCCAGATGCTGCCGGGGTTACGCAGCGCGGGCGTCCTCGCGTACATCGCCACGAGGCCCCCGGAGAACCCGGTGAGCGCCGCCCCGGCCACAGCGGAGGGCACAAACGGTGCGAGTAGTGCTGCGCCCGTGCCGATCTCGGCGACCGAGAGCAACTTGATGAATCGTTCCGGCGGAATCGCATTCAGGAACGGGAACGCTCCCGCCGCCATACCGTGAATCCCCTGGGCGGTCTGCTCGTCCGCCGACCATTTCTGGATCCCCGTATGGAGGATGAAACCCCCCGTCGCGATGCGCGCGGGAAGGTCGCCGAGTGTGTTCACTCGCATGGTGGTCTCCTGTCGTCCGGGTCGAACCAGAGAACTGTTCCCCTCCTCAGCCTCCCACTCGATCGACGGCCGGGAGCGGTTTCGACGAAGCAGGGGCGCCTGCTGATCGTCGCCGCGCCCCTCGCGGAGCCGCGGCGACGACGGTGCGTGACCGGCGGCTCAGTGGGCGAGGACGACGGCCCCGTCCGTGTCGGCGGCGGCCGCTGACCCCGAACCGGGTGCGCTCAGCTGCGAAATCCGGCGGGGCAACGCGAAGGCCACGATCGCGCCCAGTAGTGCGGAGATCGCGCCGATCACGAACGCGATCGTGATGCCGGTGTCCGTGTAGAAGACCGCCCCCTGCATGACGGTCGCGATGTGCGAGTTCAACACCGAGAAGGCGATCACCGGAAGGATGGCGGGCAGGATGCTCTGGAACACCGCCACCATGCTCGCCGTCGTCGCCTGCAATTGCGGCGGCACCGCGGCGATGAGCAGGTTCGGGATGGAGGCGTACCCCATGCCCATTCCCACGCCGAGGAGTGCGGCGAATCCGATCAGGAGTGCCTTGTCGTCGTGGATCATCGCCGTGAGCAGGCAGGCGGCGGCCATCACGAGCATGCCCACGACCATCAGGACCCGGGGGCGGACGTTCCGGGGAACCAGGGTTCCGACGATGAGTCCGCCGATTACCACGGCGCCACCCAACGGTGCCTGGAAGATCGCGAATCCCTCTGCGCTGATGCCGAATCCGTAACCGAGACCCAGGATCGCCGGGGTCATGCACATCATCGGGAGCATGATCGTGAACACCGAGGACGTGCCGTAGCAGAAGCCCGCGCCGAGCGCCGTCAGGAACACCGGCCGCTTACCGAAGAACCGGATGTCGATCAGCGGGTCCGCGAGCAGGCGTGCGGACACGATCCACGCCACCAGCAGGGCCACACCGCCGGCGATGAATCCGATCGTCGACCCCGACGTCCAGCCCCACGAGGGCCCGAAGCTCACCCCGACGAGGATGCCGGCGAGTCCGGCGCCGAGGAGCGCCGCACCGATCAGGTCGATGCGGGAGCGAAGGCGCACGGGCGACTCCCCGGTCGTCGCCCGGATCAGGACGCTGAGGATCACCAGGCCGGCCACGAAGAACCAGAAGATGCTCCGGAAGCCGAAATTGTCGATCAACCAGCCGGTGAAGAACGGCGCGGGGATTGCGATGAGTCCCATGCCGCTCGTGGCGATGCTGACCGCCAACGCCACCGTCCGGGCGGGGAAGACGTCACGGATGAGCGAGTAGCTCAGGAACAGGCAGGGCACGAGCAGACCGGTGAGTGCGCGGCCGGCGATCAGCACTGCGTACGTCGGTGCTATCGCCGAGATCAGCGACCCGAGCGCCGACAGGCCCACGGCCGTCAGCAGGAGCTTGCGCTTGCCGTGCGTGTCGGCGAGCTTGCCGATCAGCGGGCAGGTGATCGCTCCCACCAGCAGGAACGACGTGAGCAACCACGCGCCCTGGGTCGTCCCGTAGTGGGTGACGATCTGCGGCAATGCGATCGAGATCATCATGTAGCTGACCGCGAGCATCTCCAGAAGCAACACGATCGAGGCGAGCGAGAAGATCAGGCGGGGCGTCCATCGCTCGGTGGTCGCATGGGTGACCATCATCGGGTCCTTTCGAATACCTGCCCGGGACTCGGGGCGGTGCCGCGGCACAGCGGCGGCCCGAGCCGGGCGGTAGGGGTGGGTGGTCACATTCGGTGGTCGAAGTCACGTGAATGTGTAATTGACATCACAGTTCTCGGGGATGCGGCACGCCATGCGGCGTTCCGCCCAGCGGGAAACCGACCGGAGTGCGTGTTCGCCGGTTGACGCGAATCGGTGATTCCCGGTCCCCACTCGAGCGAGGATCGACTCATGGCCGAAACACAGCGCGAGAAGGAGTTCCACCGGCTGAGAACGCCACGCTCGGCGGCCGTCGCGGGGATCGTCTTCGCCGTGCTGTTCGCAACCAGCCTCGTTCTGCTGCGGACCGCGCTGCCGGCGGACCCGTTCGACGAAACCCCCTGGGTGGGGAGCGGCGAGACGCGGATCAAGGCGGCCCTGCTGCTTGCTCCGTTCGCGGGGATCGCGTTCCTCTGGTTCATCGGCGTCATCCGCGACCGGCTCGGTGACCTCGAGGACCGATTCTTCGCGACGGTGTTCCTCGGCAGCGGATTGCTGTTTCTCGCGATGGGTTTCGTCTCGATGGGGGTGGCGGGCGGCGTACTCGCCATTGCCCGCCACTCGGGCAGCTCCGCGAACGAGATCGTCTACTTCGGCCGCGAGATCATGCTGCAGATCAACCACGTCTACGCGCTGCGTATGGCCGCGGTGTTTATGATCTCGCTGGGGACGATCTGGCTGCGGACCGGCCTGGTGCCGCGATGGCTCGTCGTGACCACGTATTTGCTGGCTCTGGCTCTGCTGGTGATCGTCGACTTCAGCCTGTGGACGACATTGGCATTCCCTGCGTGGGTGCTGCTGGTCAGCGTCTACATTCTGGTCACCGGACGCCGCGCGAGCGCGGTCGCCGACCGATCGCTCAGGTCCGCGCCGGCGTCGTGGAGACGAAGTCGTCGATGATCTCGACCACCGCGGCGGGATCCTCGAGGTGGGGATAGTGCCCGACCCCGTCGAGGACGGCGAGCCGGCTCCCGGGAATCGCCTCGTGCGCCGCATATCCGTGCGCGACCGGGATGATGCCGTCCGAATCGCCCCAGATCAGTTGCGTCGGGAGACCCTCGTTCAGGTACAGGCGGCTCAGCGCGCTCACCGCCTGCCCCCGATGGTCGACGACTGCGCGGAGCGTCCGCAGAAACGCCTGCCGGGTGGCCGAATCGGACAGTGACGAGTAGGCGTTCCACATCTCGTCGCCGCGTACCGAGTGGATCCCGACCGCCGAAAGCCAGCCACGGACCTTGTTGCCGGCGTCACGAACCACCGGGGGCGAGACCAACGGCAGGAGAAACTCGGACCCCGGCGCCGCCAGCAACCGCAGGGTCCAGTTCACGTCCGGTCCCAGTCCGCCGCTGCCGATGAGGACCAGTCGGTCACACAGCTCGGGATGCTGGTAGCTGAACTGCATCGCCACCCCGCCGCCGAGGGATTGACCGATCACGGTCACGCGTTCGATGTCCAATTCGTGCAGGAGGTCGCGCAGCCAGGCGGCGAACGCGCCCAGCGAGTAGTCGCCGCGAGGCTTCGCGGAATCACCGTGGCCGGGCAGGTCCGGCGCCAGGACCCGGTACCGCTGCGCCAACTGCGGAAGAATCGCACGCCACGTCGCAGAACTTCCCGCCATCCCGTGGACGAGCAGCAGTGCCTCGCCCTCACCGCCCATCCGGTATGCAACTGCGTCCCCGTGCAGTGCGAGGTGCTGGAGTTGGGACATACAACGACCTCCCGATCGGGTGATGCTGCGGCCTCTTCGGTAACGATAGGGGAGTTTCGCTCGATATCGTCATCAACTGCGGCGTGGGAACTTGATCTCAGCCCCCGGTTGATCTAGCTGGCACCCCAACGCAAGGCTCGAAAAACAGGAGGAACCCGCATGAACTCTGTGTCGAGCCCGGCCATCGCTCGTCCGCGTGTTCTGCTGATCGACGCCGACGTCGAGACATCTCTCGTCGACCGCCTCCGGGATGGGGGATTCTTCGTCACGAGGACGTACGCGGAACCGGTGCGATCGCGGATCGAACCTCCCGACGTGGTCATCGTCGACGCGCGATCGCCGCACCTCGACGCCGACACAACGGTGCGGGCGTTGAAAGCGATGCGATTCGCGCTCGCCATCGTGGTGATCGGCACCTTCCGTTCCGGCAACCGCCGCAGTGACCTCCTCGAGGCCGGCGCCGACGACGTGATGGAGATGCCGGTCGGGGCGGACGAACTCGTCGCACGGCTCCGCGCGATCCTCCGCCGGGTGAAGCCCGACGTGTCCGCACAGGCACCTGCCGGCGCGCAGGACGTCTGCCTGTGCGAGGAGCCTCACGAACCCGACCACGACGGGCTGCGCACCACCCTGACCAGGACGGAATTCGTCCTCTTCACCGTGCTCGCGCAGAATGTCGGCCGAGTCGTCACCCGCCGCGACCTCATGCTCATGGTGTGGGGTGTGACGGTCGAATCGAAGACGAACGTCCTCAATGCCTATGTCTGCTCGCTGCGGCGGAAGCTGGTGGCCGTCGGATCGCCGTACGTCGTCCACACCGTGCGCGGCGTGGGATTCGCGCTCGGCGAGGTCGAACGTCCGGGGAGCATCGACTCCGTCCGTCAGGTGCCTGTCGCCGCCTCGTGACACGGACCCGGCTGCGCGAAGAATTCGAGCGCCCGTTCGAGCACGACATCCGGCGTCTCGTCGACGAGGAAGTGTGAGGCGCCGTCGACGAACTCGACACCGAAGTCGGCGGTGTGCTCCTCGAATCCGCCGAGGAACTCCGGGCGCACGATGGGGTCTTCGGCGCCGATGAGCGCCCGGGTGGGGGTGCTGAGCCGGCAGTGCCTGTACGTGCCGGTCATGATCCGCGCGGCCTCGCGCATGATGAAGCAGCGGTAGAGAGCGGACGCCGCGTCGGCGCGGGCCGGTCCGCGCAGCCGTTCGGCGAACAGTTCGATGTCCCGCTCCGACCAGGCGTTCGGGTTCGTGGTGAAACCCCGCAGCAGGTGGTAGGTCAGCCGTTGATGTCCCCGGCCGAGCAGGCGTGGACCGAAGAACGGTGCGGCGATCACGGGTTGGAACCAGCCGTGCCGGGCGATCGTCAGCAGCAGCCGTGGGTCGAACCGCACGAACGGGTGAGGGACACCGAGGCTCACGTACTTCCGGACACGGTGGGGCGCGCTCAGGCACAGCTCGTATCCGAGCAGTGCGCCCCAGTCGTGCGCGATCAGGCAGACCCGGTCGAGTTCGAGCGCGTCCAGGAGCGCCATGACGTCGGCGAGCAACTGCTCGCGGTCGTATCCGGTGGGCGGGGCGTCGGTCCAGCCGGCGCCGCGAAGATCCGGGCAGATCACCCGGTAGTGCGCGGCCAGCCCCGGGAGTATCCCGCGCCACTCCCACCAGTGCTGGGGGAAGCCGTGGAGCAGCACCACCGGTTCGCCGTGACCGGCCTCGGCCACGTGCATGCGCAGGCCGGGGAGTCGGAGGTAGCGGTGCCGGACACCGTCCAATGCAGGAAAGGTGTTGTCCGGCTCGCCGTTCGGGCCGGAAAGTCTGTCGTTTTCGCGGGCCGCGTGTCTCATGACCTCACGTTACTACGATCATAGTGCCAAGTCACTATGTTTATAGTAGCGGTGTGACGCCAACGAGAACGAGAGCGCTCGACGCAGCGATCGACCTGGTCGGAACCGAGGGTCTGCGATCGCTCACCCACGCCCGGGTCGACGAACGCGCCGACCTCCCGAAGGGAACCACCTCCAACTACTTCCGTACCCGGGCGGCGCTGCTCACCGGCACCGTCGACGCGATCGTGGAACGCGAGATGTCCGAAGTCGGCGTGCTGGCACCGACATCCGCAGACGACCTCGTCGACGCGCTCTGCCGTCTGATCGACTACACGACCGTCACCAACCGAACCGTCACCGCCGCCCGGCTGGTCCTGTTCCTGGAGGCCAGCCACGACCCCGCTCTCCGGGAAGCGCTGGCGCGCGGACGCACAGCCATGGAGGCGTCGGCCGTCTCGGCATTCCACCGGCTGGGAGCACGGGATCCGCAGACCGCCGCCACCGCGGTCATGGCCTGCGCAGAGGGGATGATTCTGCATCGCATCGCCCGATGGGACACCACGGATCCGCGGCCGACGTTCACACTGGTGGTGCGGGCTGCGCTGAACTGACGTCCCGCGTTCGCCGCCGAGAGTCGCTACCGAGATCGGTCACCTCAGGTCGCGTCGGCGGAAGCCGATCAATCCGACTGTGACGAGTGCGGCCGCGATGACCGATTCCCACACGATCGGTGCCGGGTCGAACGCCCCACCAGGAAGTTTCGGAAGGTGACCGAATGGTTCCAGGTCGAGGACCCAGGCCGGGAGGCCGGCGAGGGAGCCGACCGTGAAGATCAGGATGAACGCTACATAGACGGCCCATGCGGCGGGCGCGAGGCGGGGCAGCAGTCCGAACAGTGCCACGGCTACTCCGGCCGCTATCCAGATCGCGGGAAGTTGAACCAGTGCGCCGGCGACCGTCGCGGGGAGCTTGTCCGAGATGTCCCCGACGGACGCGCCGTACGTCACTCCGACGGCGACCCCGGCGACGACGATGGCGACGGCTGGGCCGAGCACCGCGAACAGCAGGTGGCTCAGTGCCCACCGAACGCGGCCGACCGCGCCCGCGATCACCGGCTCGCCGCGTTGCGCGGTTTCCTCGTAATGGAGCCGGAGGGCGGCGGAAATCGCGTATGCCGACGCGGCGATGCCCAGCATGGTGAGCGCGAAGGCGACGAAGACGTCCTCCACGGTTGCATTTCCGCCGAGGCGGGCAAGGAAGTCGTTGATCGTCCGGCTGTCGCCGAGTTGGTTGCCGAGTCCGTGGGCGGCACTGCCGAACAACAGTCCGTACAGGAGCAGGGCGACGGTCCACGCGAGCAGTGTCCCGCGGTGCATCCGCCACGCCAGACCGATGGGCCCCGCGAGAGCCGGCCCGGCGGTCTCGCCGCCGGGGCGTTCCGCGATGAGTCCGCCACCGACGTCGCGGCGGCGAAGCAGCACGTAGGCGCCGGCGGTCGACGCCGCGGTCGCTGCCACATGCAGCAGGAGAACCCACCACCGCTCCTCGGCGAACGGGCGCAGCTGCAACGACCAGCCCTGCGGCGACCACCACGACAATGCCCCGGAACCGGCATCACCGACGGCGCGGAGCGCAAAGAACACTCCGAGTGCGCCCAGCGCGACGCCGCGCGCCGTGCGGGCGGAGGTGGTCAACTGCGCGGCGACGGCGGCTACGCCGGTGAACACGAGACCGCTTGCGGCCAGGGCGGCTCCGTAGCCGATCGAGCCGGCCGGCGGCAGGTCGAACATGCTCAACACGACGGCGAATGCGGTTCCCGTCACGATCGACGCACCCGCGGCAACGACGATCGCGGCGGTCAGTCCGGAGTATCGGCCGACCGCGGTCGAATCGATCAGCTCGGCGCGACCGGATTCCTCCTCGGCCCGGGTGTGCCGGATCACGGTCAGGATCACCGCGACGGCGATCACGGTGTACAGCGCCCCGGCTTTCCAGATCGCCACCGCCCCGGGACTGGGGTTGAATATGGGTCCGTACATGGCGATCTGGGCGGGACTGGCGGCGGTCGCCGCCGCAAACTTCGCCAGATCGGTAGGCGTCGGGTAGACCGATTTGATGCTGCCGGCATAGGTGATCGGCATCAGTACGCCGATGATCACGGTCCACAACGGAAGCACGACCCTGTCGCGGCGCAGGCAGAGTCGAAGAAGGTGCAGTGTGCCGGCGAAGTCCGCAGTGAGACCCGCGCGCACCCCGGCAGCGTCGCGGGGGCCGGTCACGGACGCGGTGGTCATGTCCGCTCCTTCACCCTGCCGGCTGTCGGCTCGTCCGGGGCGCCACCCACCCGATAGTGCCGCAGGAACAACTCCTCCAACGTGGGCGGCGTGCTGACCAGGCTTCGGACGCCCGTGTCCCCGAGCACCCGGATCAGCTGGCCGAGACCTCCGCTGTCGACCTGACAATGCAGCGTGCTGCCGTTGATCACGATATCCGCGACGCCGGGGATGTGGTGCAGGTCGCCCGGGTCGCCGAGCAGTTCGGCGGTGATCGAAGTGCGGCTGAGGTGACGCATCGAGTCGACGGCGCCGCTGTCGACTGTCTTGCCTTCACGGATGATCGTCACCCGATGGCAGAGCGCCTCGACCTCGGAGAGGATGTGGCTCGACAACAGGATGGTGGCGCCGCGGTCGACCGCTTCGCGGGCGCACTCGCGGAAGACTTGCTCCATCAATGGGTCCAGACCGGAGGTGGGTTCGTCGAGGAGCAGAACCCTGGCGTGCGACGAGAGGGCCGACACCAGGGCTACCTTCTGCCGGTTACCTTTGGAGTAGCTCCGCGCCTTCTTGCGCGGATCCAGATCGAACCGATCGATGAGTTCTCCGCGGCGTTGTTCGTCGAGTCCGCCGCGCAATCGTGCCAGCAGGTCGATCGTTTCGCCACCGGACAAGGACGGCCACAGTGTGACGTCGCCGGGCACGTAGGCCACTTCACGGTGCAGCGCGACTGCATCGGACCACGGATCGCGACCGAGCATCCGGGCCTGACCCGACGTGGCACGCAGGATCCCGAGCAGTACACGGATGGTGGTGGATTTTCCGGAACCGTTCGGCCCGAGGAAGCCGTGGATCTCGCCGGTGTCGACGGTGAGATCCAACCCGTCCAGTGCGTGAACGTGACCGAAGTATTTGTGAAGACTGTGCACTTCTATGACGTGGTGCATGTCGGCTCCTGTCCTGCTCAACTGTCGCTGATCCACCGGCCGGTGTACTAGGGCCTTTCGTCCGCGTTCTTTCGTTGCCGCAACCACGCGCGACCGGTCGGGCGAGGTGGTGACCAATGACCCTGACGCGCCGATGGAGCCAGGACCCACACTGAGACTTCGGGGACACGGACCGGGAGGAATTTCCTGTGCGAACCGGCAGAGTGGCTGTTCTCGTCTTGGGCTGTCTGAGCGCCCTGACCGGGTTCGCGCTGCTCACTGCCGCGGTGTTTCTGGGGTGGGCCTACTTCATGCAACGCGACGGGGGGCACTTCACCTCGCCGCGTGAGCACTTCGAGACGAGTGAAAGTGCCCTGGTATCGGAGAAGGTCGATCTCTTCGAGGGCGCCGACTTGCCGGAAGGGTTCAGCACCGAGGACCTCGGCCGGGTACTGCTGCGAGCCACCGCCACCGATCCCAGCCAGGAGATCTTCATCGGGATCGGCCCTCGTGACGAGGTCGACAAGTACTTCACCGACGTTGCTCGCACCGAGGTGACAGACGTGCACTTCGATCCGTTCCGACCGACCTATCGGCAGATTCCTGGAACCCGGCCCGCGGAAGCACCAGGGGCGCAGTCGTTCTGGTCGACCTCTTCAGCGGGTCCCGGCACACAAGAAGTGCGCTGGGAGCTGCAGCAGGGTGCCTGGACGGCTGTCGTGATGAATGCCGACGCCGCCCCCGGGGTGTCCGCCGACATTCAGGCCGGGGCACGCCTCGCCTTCCTCGGACCGCTCGCTCTGAGTGTCCTGATCGGTGCAGTCGTCTTTCTGATCATCGGAATCCCGTTGATCGTGGCAGGAGCGATCGGTCTGGGTCGGCACGGTCCGCCGCAACCGCATCCCGTCGGACGGGACGCAGCCGGCGACACGTTCGCCGGCGACGTCACCCACCCCCAGGTTCCATGGACCGTCTATCCCACTCGTCTCGTGGGTGAACTCGACGAGCCACTGTCGCGATGGCTGTGGCTGGTGAAGTGGTTACTGGCGATCCCGCACTACTTCGTGCTCTTCTTCCTCGGGGTCGCGTTCGTCGTCACCACCCTGGTGTCCGGATTCGTGATCCTGTTCACGGCGCGGTATCCGCGGGCCCTCTTCGACTTCGGCGTCGGCGTTCTCCGGTGGTGGTGGCGCGTGCAGTTCTATACCTACTCGGCCCTGGCGACGGACCGCTACCCACCCTTCACCCTGAAACGTACCGACTATCCGGCGGACTTCGACGTCGATTATCCCGTGCGGCTGTCCCGCGGACTGGTGCTCGTGAAGTGGTGGCTGTTGGCGATCCCGCACTACCTGATCCTGTCGCTACTCGCGGGAGGGTGGTTCGGGAGCTGGCGTGCCGGAGCGTTCGCCGCCGACGGTGCGCACTACGGGCAGACGTGGCTCTTCGGTTCTCTGCTCGGTCTCGTGGTGACCTTCTCGGCAATTGCGCTTCTCTTCACCGGACGGTACCCACACGGTCTTTTCGACTTCGTGATGGGCATCAACCGCTGGGCGTTTCGCGTCGCGGCCTACGCGACCCTGATGCGGGACGAGTACCCACCGTTCCGCCTCGATCAGGGACCGTTCGAGCCGGATGAGCCCAGGCCTCACTCGGGCGGAGACGATTCCGGTGCCGACACCTCTCCGGAAAGGCCGCGCCCATGAAAGTACTGGTGGCGTACGCGACAGCGAAGGGCTCGACCCGCGGGATAGCCGAGAGACTCGGGTCGTGTATCGAAGGTTTCGGGCAGGAAGTCGATGTGCGGGTGGCCGCGGACGTGTCACACGTGCACTCCTACGACGTGATCGTTCTCGGAAGCGCGATCCATGACGGGCAGTGGCTCGCCGACGCCTCCGACGCGGTCGAGCGCCTGCGGTCGCAATTCGAGGGGAAGCGAGTATGGGCGTTCTCGGTGTCGTCGGTGGGCGTCACCAGCACGACCCTGTCCAAGCGGCTGGCGCGTCTTCTTCGTCGCATGACACCGGAGCCTCGAGCGGTGCAGTTGCTGCGGGATGCGGCCGACGTGCGCGACCACCGATTCTTCGCCGGGGCGATCGCCCCGGGTGATTGGCCAGGATTCGGGCGAGTCGTCTTCAGGCTCATGGGTGGGCACTACGGCGACGCCCGGGACTGGTCGGACGTGTGCGCGTGGGCAGGCACCATCGCCGCCGAATCGACCCGGGACACGGAAAGACGGACCTAGATCCAGTGGTCGGCGCCGCGGAGGCATTGCTCTCGCGGTGCCGGGCCGGTGGAGGTGAGATCGGAGGAGCATCGATGAGTCCAGTGAAGAGGCGTGTGACGTGGGCGAGTCTGACAACGCCGCAGCGCGCCGCGCTGGTCGTGGCGGCGGCGGTGCAATTGGGGCTGGCCGTGGCGGCCTGGGCGGATCTGGCGAAGCGTGATCCCCGCGAGATCAGGGGGAGCCGAACCATTTGGGCTGCCGTGATCGCGGTGAACTTCATCGGACCCATTGCGTATTTCCGGTGGGCTCGCCGCACCCCGGAGGAGGCACGATGAAGGGCCGGAAACCGTTCAGGGTGAGCCGATTCCCTCGCTCTGCTTGACCTCGCGGCGGAGCGCATCGAGCTGCGGCGCCGTTCCGAGTGCAATGACAATGGTGCCCGGGTCCAGACGTCGCTCCAGCGGGGGATTGGCAATGAACTGCCCCGTCGGTGACCGCAACGCCATCAACAGCGAGCCGGTGGCCGCCGCGAGGTCCGCTTCCGCCAGGGTCCGCCCGGCCAGCGGCGAACCAGCCGAGACCTCGACCTCCTCGATCCGGTAGTCCAGTGTCTCGTCGTGCATCACGACGTCCAGGAACTCGGCGACGTGTGGCTGGAGCGCGAAGGCACCCATCCGGCGCCCCCCGATGAGCTGAGGGTTGACGACGCGGTTTGCTCCCGCCCGAATCAGCTTGGATGTCGAACCGTCGTTGCGGGCGCGGGCGATGATGATCAGGTCCGGCCGCAACGCGCGGCTCGAGAGGGTGACGTAGACATTGTCCGCGTCGGTGTCGAGCGCCGTGATCAGAGCGTGGGCACGGCCGATTCCCGCCGCTTCGAGAACCTCGTCGTCAGTGACATCCCCGACTACTGTCGGGACGTCGAGGTCGCCGAGGCGCTCCGGATCTCGATCGACGACGACGACCGGCATCCCGAGCGTGGCCAGGTACTGCGCTCCGGCCCGTCCGACCCGGCCGAAACCACAGATGATCGCGTGCCCGGTCATCCGGCTGATGTGTCTGTCCATTCGTCGACGCTCCATGTGCTGACGTAGATGTCCCTCGATGAGTGCTTCGAGGATTACCCCGAAGGTGTACAGAGCCGTACCGGCACCCGCAAGTATGAGCAGGATCGTGAAGATCTGGCCCACCGCACCGAGTGGGTGGACTTCACGAAACCCGACCGTGCTGATCGTCGTCACGGTTTGGTACAGCGCATCCAGAATGCCGAAGCCCAGGACGACATACCCGAGCGTGCCTGCAACGACGACGAACCCGAAGGCCCCCAGTGCGCGGCCGATCCTCAGGAGGGGACTCATCACGGTCCTCCCGGCCTGCCCGTCGTGGGGTGCCACGGTCACTTGCCTGCGTACCGAAGGCGGCGGTGCGGACCGGCAAAGATGACCGGGCACGTCGCGTGCATGAGGACGCCCGTGGCCGTGCGGCCGAGCATTCCGCGCGGTGCAGCGGGGACACCGCGTCCGACGATCAGCAACTCGGCCGACGACGAGTAGCGGACCAACACTTCATCCGCCGGCGCCTCCGTGGTGATCGGGTCCACGACGACCTCGGGGAAGCGGCCCCTCTCCGGCGCCAACCATGCATCGAGACGATCTCGCGCCTCGTCCGAACCTGCGGTGAGGTCCGGTATCGACGAATTCGGTCCGGTCGCGACGGAGTGCACAGCGCGCAGCACGGTCCCGCTCAGTTGTGCGTGCCGAAATGCATAGTGCAGGACGTCCGGTTCGCCGTCCGACCGTACTCCTGTCACAATCGACCCACCGGTGCGGCGAAACCCAGGCCTGACCACCGCAACTGGACAGGCGGAGCGTGCGATCAGCGCCGCGGTCGTCACGAGCGACGCGGGTGCGGAGGACGAGTCGCTCCTGGCGCCGAGCACCAGCAGTTCGGCCGCGTCCGCGGCCTCGAGGAGTGCTGTGAAGGACGTTCCCGCCCGCATCTCCATTCTGATTTCGGTGGTCCCGGGCCGCGTGGGTCCGGAGGCGGCGACGTGGCGGGCGACTTCTGCGGCCTCGGTGAGGTGCATGTGCGCGTCCTGGGCTCGCTGTCGCTCGTGCTCCCCGTGGTGTGCCTCGCCCCGTCGCCCACCTTCGGAGGGATCGTGCACGAAGAGCAGCCGCAACGGAACACGATGAAGGGCAGCAACTTCCGCCGCCCACGCGGCGGCGTTCAGCGCACCGCGCGAACCGTCGATCCCGACAACGATGTGACGAGGATGATGGGCGGCGTCACTCATTCCATTTTCCGTTTCTCTGGATCGGCTCGGGGCGAAAGCGTGGTCTGGGCAATCTGAGACTGGATCGGCATCGTCACGATCCGCAGCCGAGTCGGAAATGAACACCTCGCTCGTACTGAGTCACGACACGCATGGAAAGGGCAAGGAGAAGCCCGCGTGAAACGACTACGGCGAGAATGATCACGGCAGGCATGACGGCTCCGACGTCGACGAAGGGGTACGTCTACATCGAAGGCGGCTGGGCGGCATGGCAGTAGGGCCGACGGTCACTAGTTGGGGCATTTCGTCAAGGGTGGTGGTCGTTCGCGGAGAGAGGCACTTCGGCCCTGTTCCCTCCCGGATCGACGCCGCAAGGATCGAACTGGGGCACGGAATACACACGCGTCCGGACACTGGGAAGCAGGGTGACATGAGCGCGACCACAGCGACGCCGGCGGAGCGGCCGGAGCAAGTCTTTCAAGACCGACGGGAGGCCGGACGGGTCCTGGCAGGACTCCTCGAAGGCTTTCGCGGCAACCCGAAGGTCACCGTGCTCGGGCTGGCGCGGGGAGGCATCCCCGTGGCGTGGGAGGTGGCAGCCTCGTTGGGTGCCCCCCTCGACGCCTTCGTCGTGCGTAAGCTCGGTGTGCCGGGCCACGCGGAGTTCGCGATGGGCGCACTGGCCAGCGGCGGAACCGTGGTGGTCAACGACGACTTGATACGAGACCTGCGAATCTCGCCGGAACAGATCCGCCGGGAGCTCGATCGCGAGGGCCGGGAACTGCTGCGACGGGAAGCCGTCTACCGAGAGAACCGACCGCCTCCCGACGTCGCCGACAAGATCGTCATCCTCGTCGACGACGGCCTCGCCACCGGCGCGAGTATGTTCGCTGCCGTCGACTCACTGCGCCGACAGGAACCTGCCCAGATCGTGGTGGCGGTGCCCGCCGCACCGGAGTCCACCTGCCGCGACCTCGGCGCCATGGTCGACGACGTGGTGTGCGCAACGATGCCGTTTCCCTTCCACGCAGTCGGCGAGTCGTTCTGGAACTTCGCACAGGTCACCGACAGCGAGGTCCTGACGCTCCTGCGCACGCCCACTTCCGCTGGGACAGCTCGTGATGCGAAGGCGCTCGAATTCGGTTCGGCAGCAACAGCTGTACGTATCGCGGCGCTCGATGCCCCGGACGGTGTCCCCTCGCTCAACGTGCTTCTCGATCTGGTGGGTGACGCCCGGATCGTGGTGATCGGCGAAAGCTCGCACGGCACTCACGAGTTCTATGCGGCGCGCGCGGAAATCACCAAACGGCTAGTCGAGGACAAGGGATTCTCGGCGATTGCTGCGGAGGCCGACTGGCCGGACGCCTACCGCGTCAACCGCTACGTGCGCGGTGGTGGTCACGACACGACCGCCGAAGAAGCTCTCCGTGGGTTCGAGCGGTTCCCGTCCTGGATGTGGCGGAATGCCCCGGTACTGGACTTCGTCGGATGGTTGAAGGAACACAACGACCGCTCGAGGGCGCAAGGACGAACCCTCACGGGGTTCTACGGTCTCGATCTGTACAGCCTGCACAGATCGATGCGTGAGGTCGTGGAATACCTCGATCGGGTGGACCCCGCGGCCGCTCGGCGTGCGCGTGACCGCTACTCCTGCTTCGATCACCTCAGTGGCGACGACGGCCAATCATATGGCTACGCAGCGGCATTCGGTGCAGGGGAGTCGTGCGAGCAGCAGGTTGTCGAACAACTCGTCGAGCTGCAACGCCATTCCCTCGAGTATGTTCGGCGCGACGGAATGACCGCCGAGGACGAGCAGTTCTACGCCGAACGCAACGCGGTGAGTGTGTGCGATGCCGAGGGCTACTACCGAACGATGTTCAGTGGCCGCGTGTCCTCGTGGAACCTACGGGATCGTCATATGGTTCAGACACTGGCAGCCCTCGTCTCGCACCTCGACCGACACTCGGGCAGAGCATCTCGGATAGTGGTGTGGGCACACAACTCGCACGCCGGCGACGCGCGCGCAACCGAGGCCGGAACCCACGGCGAAGTGACCGTGGGGCAACTGGTGCGGGAAGCGTATCCCGACGCCTGTCGGCTGATCGGGTTCACCACGTTCGAGGGCTCGGTCACCGCGGCGAGTCAGTGGGGTGGACCGGCCGAACGCAAGGAAGTGCGCCCGGCGTTGCCCGGTAGCGTCGAGGAACTCTTCCACGAACTCGGAGAGCCGTCCTTCCTCGTGCGCACAGACGAGGGGAACGCTGCCGCGAGGACACTGCGGGCTGCGAGACTGCAGCGGGCGATAGGGGTGATCTACCGACCCGAGACCGAGCGGCAGAGTCACTACTTCCACACCCGGATCTCGGATCAGTTCGATGCGGTAATCCATATCGACACGACCAGGGCGGTCGAGCCCCTCGAACGCACAAGTCTCTGGGTTGAAGGCGAAACACCGGAGACCTATCCCTCGGCGTTCTAGCAACCGGTCCCGGTCGTCCATGTGTAGGCCGTGCGGTGCGAACGGGGCGAGCCCGTGAGCTGGTCTGTCAGGCAGGGCATCCGAGGAGTTCGAGTTCCTCTGCGACAACGAGGTCGACTTCCTCATCGGTCAAGCCGCCGAGAAGGTGCAACAGCAGCATCGATCCCATCTCCCTCAGCCGAGCCGGGCGCCTCACGTATCTCCTGGTCGGGGTGGGTCGTGGGGTGTCTTCCCGTGTCTATGTTCCATCGAACCCGGTGTACGCGGGCCGGCCGAGAGGACTTGGTCTTTTACCGAGGGGCCACTAGACATCGACTTGTGGCACCCGCCCCGGTAGCTCAAGGTTGGCACGATCGGACCCACCATCCGACCCGGGTCCGCCGTCGGGGACCTTCGGCCCTCGCGCCGCCCCGCGTGCAGCGGCGAGGGTAGACGTATGGGATACCAGGTCGAACTCGTCGAGATCGAGGCGCACCCGGCCGCCGTGGTGCGGGACCGCCTCCGTCTGGACCACATCGAGGACTTTCTCGGGCCAGCTTTCGGTGAGGTGGTCACTGTCGCAGAACGGCAGGGCCGGTACGTCACCGGTGCCCCGTTCGCGCGGTACCGCCAGGCGGAGGACGGGCAGTGGGACGTCGAGGCCGGATTCCCCCTCAGCGGCGGCATCGCCGCCCGCGGTCGAGTCGAGCCGACGTCGCAACCGGCGGGTCGCGCCGCCACCACTCTCCATATCGGGGACTACAAGGGAGTCGGCGCAGCGTACGCAGCCGCCACACACTGGATCACCGCGCACGGCTACGTCCCGTCCGGAGACCCGTGGGAGTCCTACCTGGACGGGCCCGGAGTCGCCGCGCCCCGCACCGAGGTGTTCATGCCCTGCATTCGGCGCCCCGCCGTGAACCGGGATCAGGGGCGAGGCGGCGAGGCCGTCGCGCGCGAGGACGAGACGACGACAGTCTCCAATCCTGGTGCAGAGCACTCCATCCGTGACGCCGAACCACGACCGGTGCCCTTGCGGGTTGCGGCGCCGCGATTGTTCCGGTGTGCCGCGCGTACGGCGAACCTCCTCGCCCTCCGCCGCCTTCACCAACCGAAACGGCACAGGGGCCGGAGAATGACCTTCGCTGACGGCACCACCGGAGTCGTCTACCGCGAGACCGTCATGCGCGGTGAGTCTCCACCCGATCCGGCGGTCCTCGTCGTCTCCTTCCGACTGCGCGGTGTCCACGGCTGGGGTCACCCGCTGTTCAGGGCCGAAAGCCTGCTCAACACAGCATTGTTCGCGGGGTTCCCCGGATTCGTGTCGAAGCTGTGGCTCACCGCGGACGAAGAGGACCGGTACCGCGGTTTCTACCAGTGGGACGGCGCACGCTCCGCCGAGGAGTACGTCCGGGTGTTGTGGTGGCCTCTCGCGCTGGTGAGCCATCGGTCTTCGATCCGATACTGCATCTTGCCCGGTCGTCTTCGCGACGACGTTCTCGAACGCGCCGAGTCAGGAGAGGACACCGCGCAGCCTGACACGGCGTGGTGGCGGCTCGTCCGGACGGAGACGAAACCGAGATGACCGCGCCGGACGGGCAGCCTCTCGACGTGCTCGTCGTCGGCGCAGGCCCGACCGGACTCGCCGCGGCGCTGATCGCTCACGATCACGGCGCACACGTGCGCATCGTCGACCGCAGACCCGACGCACCCCGATTCTCGCGGGCTTTCCTCGTCCAGTCCCGGACCCTCGAAGTACTGCGGCCGCACGGTGTGACCGATGAACTCCTCGCGCTCGGAGACTCCAACCCGCAGGTGCACCTCCACCTGCGTCGGCGCTGTGTGCCCGTCCACGTGGGTGAAATACGGCTGCCGGACACCGCATTCCCGAATTTCCTGCTCGTGCGGCAAGGCGACGTGGAAGCCGTTCTGCGACGAGCACTCCGCGGCCGTGGCGTCGAGGTGGAGTGGGAGACGCAGTACGAGTCCTTCCGGGCAGTCGGCGGAGTCGTCTGCGATGTGACGCATCACGGCATCCGCCGACAAGTCGAGGCCCGGTTCCTCGTCGGCTGTGACGGCAGCACCAGCACGGTGCGCGCGACGGCCGGCATCTCCTGGGACGGGTCGGTGTACCCGCACGAGATTCTCCTCGCCGACGTCGAACTCGAGGGTGAGGTCCAGACCGGCGTCGCACACGTCGCGGTCCACCGTGAGGGGCTGCTGTTCCTGCTGCCGCTGGGCGAAACCGCTCGCTGGCGGGTGCTCACCGCCCAACCCCCGAACTGCGCGGAGGCCCCGACCGACCGACACCACCTGCAGAAGATCCTCGACAGGGCTGACGTGCATGCCCGCATCACCCGGATCGCCTGGTCGGAGCGGGTACCGGTCCAGCACCGCGTCGCGTCCCGGTATCGATGCGGGCCGGTCTTTCTCGCAGGGGACGCCGCTCATGCCTTCTCCCCGGCGGGCGGCCAGGGCATGAACACAGGTATCCAGGACTCTGCCGACCTGGGGTGGAAACTCGCGTTCGCGGCACACCTCCGGCCCGGTGGCGACGCCACCCTGTTGCGGTCGTATGCGGAGGACCGTCGGCCCGCCGCCCACCAGGTGCTGCTGCTGACCCACGTGCTGTTCTGGGCCGAGGCCGGCCGCGGTCGGGTGCCGTCGCTTCTACGCGGCGCCTTCTCCTCCGCAGGGGCACCGCTGGTCCCGGTGCTGTTGCGGCGGCGTCGGCTCGTCGCGCACGCGGTGCGAGTGCTCGCCCAGCTTCGCCGGCACTATCGGCGCGGTCCACTGTCGGTCGAGGGGTCCGGCTATTCCGGCGTCGCCGCCCCGGCCGGTGAACGGATCCCGGACGAGGAGGTGACCGTCGACGGCGGCCGGCAACGTCTGCACGACCTGATCGCGACGCCGGCAGTACAGGTGCTCCTACATCGGGACACGCAGTGGGGAATGCCGCCGGCGCCTGACGGACGGCTACAGGTCCACCGAATTCGCAGCTGGTCGGGTACCGGCATCGTGATCGTTCGCCCAGACGGATACGTCGGGTTTCGGAGCGGCTCCGACACTCGGGGGGCCGCCGAGTGGCTGGAACTGATCGGAGCGTCTCCGGCACGCTCGACGTGACGTTGCGGCATCTCCGGTCGGCGCCGGCTGAGGACCGCGATTGGCGACCAATGGCCCTGGAATGCCTGGGTCGGACGGAAGTAGGTTCGGAACAGGGCTGAGAATGTTCCGGCTCGAGGAGGTTCTGATGGGATTCGCCGATCGCGCTGATGCGGGACGACGCCTGGCCAGACGCCTGCGCGAGTTTCGAGGACGAGACGTCGTGGTGCTGGGGTTACCCCGAGGGGGTGTGCCGGTCGCATTCGAGGTCGCGAAGGCATTGCACGCCCCTCTCGACGTGATCGTGGTCCGCAAGCTCGGTGTCCCGTACCAGCCCGAACTGGCCTTCGGCGCGATCGGCGAGGGCGGCGTACGGGTGATCAACACCGAAGTCGTCAGTCGGGTCGGTCTGACCGTCACCGATATCGCCGCCGTCGAACGCACCCAGTTGGCGGAACTTCGTCACCGCGCTGAACGAGTGCGGGAGAAGTTCGGCCGGATCCCGCTGGGGGGACGGATTGCGTTGATCGTCGACGACGGCGTGGCGACCGGTGCGACCGCGCGGGCCGCGTGCCAGGTCGCGCGCGCACAGGGCGCCGCGCGGGTCGTCATCGCAGTCCCGATAGGGTCGCCGCGCCGGATCGACGACCTCGCCGAGGACGCCGACGAGGTCGTGTGCATGCAGACCCCGAAAGGATTCTCCGCTGTCGGACAGGGATACTACGAGTTTTCCCAGACCACCGACGAAGACGTGACCGAACTATTGCAGCGTGCACGCAGCGGCTTCGGAGAACCCGCCGCCACGGCACCGGACACCGGTGACGATCCGCCGATTCGCGACGACGACATCGAGGTCGACGTGGGCCGGGTCCGGCTTGCCGGGCACCTCGTCGTTCCGGAAAACGCCATCGGGATAGTCGTGTTCGCCCACGGCAGCGGCAGCAGCCGCCACAGCCCTCGCAACCGCTACGTCGCCCAGATCCTGAACCGGGCCGGACTTGCCACCCTCCTGTTCGACCTACTCACCGCCGCAGAAGAAGGCGACCGCACGCTGGTATTCGACATCGACCTCCTCGCCGAGCGGCTCGTCGCGGCCACCCGGTGGCTCGGGACACGATCGGACACCGTCGGTCTGCCGATCGGCTACTTCGGGGCCAGCACGGGCGCCGCAGCAGCACTGCGCGCGGGCACCGACTCCCACGTCGATGTCAAGGCGATCGTCTCCCGCGGTGGCCGAGCCGACCTCGCCGGTGAGCGTCTGACCGAGGTCCGAACCCCGACGCTGTTGATCGTCGGCTCCCGCGATGAAACCGTCCTCGACCTCAATCGCCGCGCGCAGGCCGTGATCCCGGGCATGTGCCGGATCGAGATCGTGCCCGGTGCCACCCACCTGTTCGAAGAACCCGGCACCCTCGAACGGGCTGCAGTACTGGCCCGCGAATGGTTCACCACACACCTCCCGTCCACGCTGTCACCCCCGGCGCCGCAGTACGCAACGATAGAACCCGAATGCCCCCCTGGACCTCCCTCGAAGGCCACATGATCCGCGTCGAGGAACACCTCGACAAGGGCCGCTACACCCTGCGCGCCGAACTCCCCGGAGTCGACCCCGCCACAGACGTCGACATCGGCGTCCGCGACGGACACATGACGATCAAAGCCGAACGCACCGAACAACACAGGGAAGGCGTGCGCCCCGACCTTCCCGGCATTCCGCACGAAGGAACCGCAGCCCGAGGCATCCGAAAAGGGCAGTCTCTGAACGTAATTGCTCGTCCGGCCGCAGGCTCCGAACATCGGCCGTGCTCAGCTCTCCGGCAGGCCGGGTTGCGGTGCATCCGCGTGTGGTGTCCGGATCAGCGATTGACGCAGACGGGACCATTGATGGGTCCAGCCCTGCAGGGGCGCCAGTGCCTGCTCGATTAGTTCCATCTGATGGTCGAAAGCCGACAGTTCTGCCTGCAATGCCTGCACTGTCAACCGCTGGGCGTGTAGTTCCTCGACCAGGACGTCGAACTCCGCGACCAACGGTGGGGCCAGCTCGACCAACTGCTGAAGCGACTCCAGCATTCGGGTCACCGGCACCGCGACGGGCTCAGGTATTGCGCTGACCGCCTCGCCTCCCATTGTTCCCATGAGGCGGGTCACGGCGCGTGTTCCCTCCAGCAATTCGTCCATCGCGGAGTGAAGCAAGCTGTATCGGTGCGTCTCTGCCTGTCCGGTCATCGGCACCACCTTCTTCCAGAATCCTTGTGATCCCTCCAGTTTCGCCCCGGGTCGTGGCGCGCTGGTCCCGTGCTTCGCCTGCCAGGTCGTCCGACCACTGCCGTCGGGCCCGCGCCGACACCGACAGGCCTACGTCGCGGAACTCGGGAGCACTGAACGGACGATGAGTAGGGGACACGTCACCGTGTGTAGCAGGGCTCTGCTGGTCGAGCCCAGCAGCATGCTCGCGAATCCACCTCGCCCACGGCTCCCGACCACCAGGAGTTGCGCCCGCTCGGCCTGCTCGCGCAGATTCCGAACAGGTTGGTCCATGACCACGACCGGCCGGACCTGCACGTCGGGGAAGTCCTCGGCGCGACCGGCCAGGCTCTCCGACAGTATCGCTCCCTCGCGGCTTTCGACCTGCGTCCAGTCGACGTCACTGGGGAACGGGGCGTGCAGCTCGACATCCGACCAGGCGTGTACCGCAACAAGTTCGACCTGACGCAATGCGGCCTCTTCGAACGCCGCCGAGATCGCCGGCTCGCTGTTCGCCGAGCCGTCGACACCGACCACGACGGGCCCTGCGACGTCGTTGATCTCGGTGTGCGGCAGGTCTCGCACGACAGCGACGGGCGCGTGCGCATGAGTCACGACCGCCGCACTGACCGATCCCAGCACGGTACGGTCGATGATTCCGTGTCGGTTCGCGCCGACAACCACCATCAGTGCAGACTTCGACCGCTCGACCAGCTCACCGGAGGGAGCGCCCATGCAGAACGCCGTGTCGATCTCGAGGGTGTGCCCCGGTACGGCCCGGGCGGCCACCTCCTCGGCCCGGACGAGCCGCGCCTTGCACTCGAGTTCCTCCTCCTCGAAAAAGCTGGCAGGCACCCCGACCGGCATACCGTAGGCGCCGGGGACGAACATGGTGGTCACCAAGGTCAGCGGAGCATTCCGCAATGCGGCTTCGTGCGCCGCCCACGACACGGCCTGGAGGGACGACTCCGATCCGTCTACTCCGGCGACGATCGGGCGGCGGGTGGTCATGATGTCTCCTCGGGATTACGCGGATCATCGAGTCCCCACCATCGTCGCCGCTGCCGTGATGGCGCCGTAGAGGAGAAGGTCATCACATTCCGTACCGTTCCAGAACTTTGCGCATATCCGCGACGGCCTTCTGGCGGTTCACCGGATCCGGGATCTGGGCAAGTTGACGCTTGAGGCTCACCGCGAAGTCGGCGTAGTCGTTCTGCCAGTCGCGCCCGATCAGTTGCGCAGCATCTGTGCGGGCGGTGCCGATCAGCTTCGCGGGGGTGCCGCACTGCAGTTGGTAGCTTTCCCCGATGTTCGGGGTGACGATCGAAAGGGAAGGGTCGTCTTCCGACGCCAGTTCGGTCAGCGCCGAGATTGCCCCCGGTTCACCGTGGGTCAGGAACAGGCTGCCCGAGATAGGCTTCCGCTCCTTGATCCAGTCCAGCAGTTCGGCCTGATCTGCGTGGGCGGAATAGCTGTCGAGCCGCCGAATATGCGCTCGCACATTGACGTCGGTGCCCGAAATTTTCACTTGCCGTGCGCCTTCGAGGATGACGCGTCCCAGCGAGCCTTGGGCTTGGAATCCGACGAACAAGATCGTCGAATCCCGGCGATGCAGATTGTGTGCGAGGTGATGGCGGATGCGTCCCGCCTCGCACATCCCCGAAGCCGCGATGATGATGACCCCCGACATGCTGTTGATCCGCATCGAGGCGGAAGCATCATCGACATAGTGGATCGAGGGATGGTGGAAGATGTCCTTGCCCCCGAGATCCTCGAGCTCGCCTGCATGCCTGGCGAATACGCTGGTCGCGCGGTTGGCCAGCGGAGAGTCGACGAAGACCGGAACGTTGGGGATGCGGTTCGCGTCGGCGAGATACGCAATGTCGAGCAGCAGTTCCTGCGTTCGTTCCAACGCGAAGGCAGGGATCACGAGATTTCCACCACGCGAAATGGCCTTGTTGATCTCCTCTTCCAGCAGGTCACGCCGCTGGTCGATGCTCAGTCGCATACGGGTTCGGCTGCCGTACGTCGATTCGCAGATGACGAAGTCCAACCCCGATGGACCCTCCGGATCGGCGTGAAACGCCTTGTACTGAGGACCGAGATCACCGGAACAGAGCAGGCGCACGCCCCCGGCGTCGACCTCCGCCGATGTTGCGCCCAGAATATGACCGGCATTCCACAGCCGCGCTCGAAAGCCTGTAGCGGGCTCGAA
This sequence comes from Rhodococcus sp. A14, assembly GCF_011603105.1. Classification (NCBI taxonomy): domain Bacteria; kingdom Bacillati; phylum Actinomycetota; class Actinomycetes; order Mycobacteriales; family Nocardiaceae; genus Rhodococcus; species Rhodococcus sp. A14. The sequence continues at coordinate 48,366 of NZ_JAAOQS010000065.1, forward strand.
CCATTCCTCCAACGGCACAGGACGGGTCTGCCGCCACGCCGTGAGCCCATCGTGTTCGGTGTAGAGCGGGGTAATTGTCGCCTCTCCGGCACGATCGCGTCGTCGGTTTCGGTGTTGCGCCTCGAACTCCTGGATACGCCCGGCGTCGGCGAGCATGTATTGCAGCAGGTCGGAGGTTTGGTCGGTGCAGAAGATCGGCCCTTCGAAGCCTTGCGCCACCAACTTGGGTAACAGGCCGCAATGATCGATATGCGCGTGGGTGAGAACGACTGCATCAATCGTGTCCGGCGCGAAGGTGAAGGCACCGTAGTTCAAGGTCTCGAGGGTGCGCGATCCCTGAAACAGGCCGCAGTCCACCAGGATGCGCGTGCCCTCCGACTCGATCTCCATGCATGAGCCGGTCACTGTCTTCGCAGCACCGTGAAAAGTGAGGTTCACGTGATTCGCCATGCGAGGCTCCTCGTATTTGATCTGGCTTCCGGCCGAAGCGCGCGGGTGTCGAACGACGCGACGCTGCCCCGTCCGAGGCAGCGACGAAATCCAGACTCTGATGCACTCGCTCCCAGCATCCGGGTCCGGTGCCCTTGCCTGTATCGCACGGCTCTCACGATTCGAGTGAACATCGGAGGGCAGGCGGGCCGGTAGGGTCTCCCGTCACCTCCAGGCCGCGGGTGAGTTACTCGTAGTGGCGGCGGTGTGGCGTACCAGCAGCCGTCGAGCTCGCGCGAGGTGTCCCAGGTGCACCGGCGTTCAATCGAATGCGCGAGCCCGACCGCCGTCCCACAATCGTTCGGTGACGTCCTCGAAGCACACGAGCGTGATCGGATCGTCGTGCCTGAGCAGTACCGACCTGCTCACCAGTGCACGAACGACGAACCCGTCCTGATGCGCGAGTTCGATCACCTTCCCGGCGAAGTCGTGCAGGATGGCCACCGCCTCGGCATCGTTCGGCGACGACTGCGGATCGACGAAATCCGCGACCGAACCATCACCGAGCCCGCCCTCGCGGTAACCCAGCATCCGCTCCAGCGCGCAATTCGCATGCGAGATCACACCATGCCTGTCCACCGCGAGAGCGGGCACCGGTAGCCGTCGCAGCAATACGAGGGCGGGAAGTTGCTCGAGGTAGTCCTCCGCGGTCGCCGGATTCCGGCGTCGTCTGTCGTCTTTCGGCTCCGACCGTCGTGGGGTGCCGGAGGCGGCGAGCATCGCGTCGATGCGGGTCTTGATCTCCGCGCTACTGATCGATCGCAGGGGTGGCAGGAGTTGATCGAGCCGGTGTATCGGATGGTTGCTCATATGTTCAGGCCTCCGGGTCGGGGCGGTGTGCGAGGCACCACCGCGGGTGGGTCAGATCAGCACCGCGGCGAGCGCGACACAGCCCAACACGAGGACGGCGGCGCTGGCCGCCACACACGTTGATCCGGTGCCCGATGGTCGTCCGATGGTCGTCCGATGGTCGTCCGATGGTCGCGTCGGCCCTCGGGCGGCGCCGGAAGTTCGGTAATCGGATGCTGCTCATCGGCCAGGACGGCATCTTTCAGATCGGCGCGTGGACGGGTGGGGCCGCCGGCCACCGACGGTTATCGGGGATACGGTGCTCCACCACCCTCTGCAAGGATTACGTGCAGGGGTCCCCGCTGCACAGGGCAATAAGTCACTGATTCGGCCCGCCTCTGGATGCGGGTCCACGCCCCGGCACTGCCCGGGTTCGGGGGTACGGCCCGGCTGCGCGACCCGGGCGCGGTGTGGGAGCCGCCCTCCTGGCCCGAACTGCGTCCCAGAACGGTCCCCCTGCGATCTCTGCGCCAAGCCGGTCAGCAACGTTGACCGGGTCGCGGGACGATGGTGAGAACCGACTCGATCGGGCGGCGGGGTGTCTGTCGTGGAGGAACCTGCGTGCCGGTCGAACCGATTCGAATCAGGACTTGCGGTACACCCGAGTCCGGCAGCAGGTTGCCAATCATTTTTCGACTTTGCGGCAACTCGGTCATGTGGGTCAGCGGGCATGTTGCGTGTCCGGTGGCCGTGGCTTCGAGCAGTACGGCCGATAGGGCTTCGCCGGTGCGCACCCACGCTCCACGGTCGTCGCCGTCGGTGCTGAGGACGAGCACCGTCGCTTGGTCGGGATGGAGGATGGAACCGCTGTCGGAGCCGATGGGGAATCGGCGCCCGATGTCGACGCGGGCCTGATTGTCTGCGGTGGCCAGTGCCTCTGTCGGGATTCCGTCCTCGGGGAGGGAATGTCCTGCCCACCAGTAGAGTTCGGTTTGGTAGGTGGGGTCGAGCCGCCGGGAGGCGGCGGTGAGTTCGGTGGCGGCCGCAAGCACTGGTCGGGCGCTGTGCGGCAATACCGTCAGGTGAACGCCATGCCCGCGAACCATGTCCTTCAGCGAGGCCGGTGACAGTGTATTCGGATCGACCGGATCGAACGGGCCCCGATCCGAATAGCGGCGGCGAATCGCGGAAAGCAGATCGAGATCGTGCGACTGCGGGCTTCGGGTGTAATGGTGGAACCGGATCTGGGCGACATGGGACGGGCTCGCCTGGTCGGGTACGCGGCGTATGTCGGCCAACCAGCCCAGCGCGGTCAATGCGGTGCCCAGATGATGCAGGGCCGCTCCACAGCTGACCACCAGTTGCCGCTCCGACGGGTCCGCCGAGGCGAGTCGGCGGTGGGAATCGGCAGACAAATCGAGCACACCACCGTCATAGCGCCACCGCCACGGTTGGGTGTTGTGTACCGACGGCGCTCGGCAGGCAAGGCCGACGGCGATCCGAATGAGATCGTCATCGGGGACAGTAGGCTGCATTGTCGTCTCCTCGACCGCCTGCCCGAGTTGCTCTGACGGCCCGGGGCATTCCGTCTTCAGTGTTCGCCGGTTGGGAGTTCACGATTAGGGCCGATGGTCATCGAGTGACGACTGTGGGCGTTGACCTGTGACCCTATTTTCCCGCGCACTCCCGGATCGACACTGGTGGAAGGACGACACCTCGCGAGGCCGTGGTAGTCGTGGTCGGTCCGGGATCGACGTTCCTGCACTGATGGGGTGAGGCTCGTGGAGCGGTTGACCGCACAGGACGTGATGACTCTGTGGCCGGACGAGGCCGGGTGGTCGCAGGACATCGGTCTCGTGGCCCTGCTCGACGCCTGTGACCTCGTCGACACGGACGGGCGGATTCTGCTCGGGGACGTCCAGACATCGATCGAGGCGCGGTTGCCTCTGGCGCCGCGTCTGCGGCAGGTGGTCTACGTGCCTCGGTGGGGTCTGGGACGGCCACTGTGGGTGGATGCGGCAGCCTTCGATGTTCGAGACCACGTGTGTGCCGTCCCGCCGGTGCATCACGCTGACGAGGCGCGGCTACTCGAGGTGGTCGAGGAGTTGCGTCGGCGTCCGCTCGACCGCTCCCGGCCGCTGTGGAAGATGTGGTTCGTACCCGGCCTGGCGGGCGGCCGGACCGCGGTCTATGTCCGGGTCCACCACGTGATCGCCGACGGCCCGGCCGGGGTGGCGATGCTCGGTGCACTGTTCGACTCTGCGCCCGACGGCCCGGCTCCTCGGGTCGAGCCGTGGATGCCGGCCCCGGTGCCGGCGGCGAACGAGCTGATCGTCGACAACCTCCGGCGTCGCCGGGCCGCGGCGGCTCGTGTGCTGGCGGCGTGTACACGGCCGGCGACGATCGTGTGTCGTACCCGGCGTGCCTGGGCATCGGTGCGGGAGATGGTCTCCGGGGGACGGGCGCCGCGATGCAGCCTGAATCGGCCGATCGGTGCTGCTCGTGAGTTCGCTATCGTACGAACCGAACTCGCAACGATGCGGAGGATCTCCGATCGGTACGGTGTGAAGGTCAACGATGTGCTGCTTGCCGTCTTCGCCGGTGGCCTGCGTGAACTGTTACGCAGTCGAGGGGAACCTGTCGACAACCTCGAGTTGCGTGCGGTCGTGCCCGTGTCGCTGCATCGGGAGCTGCCGGGGCCGGCGCGGGGGAATCTGCTTGGGCAGATGATCGTGCCGCTCCCGCTCTGGATCGACGATCCCGTCCGCCGACTGGTGTCGATAGCCGCCGACACCGCCACCCGTAAGCGGGGTGTCCGTCCGCGCCGGGGGGCCGTGGTCGGCGGCCGGACCGTCCGGTGGATTGCCCTGACTCTGCTGTCTCGGCAACGAATGATGAACACGTACGTCGCCGACG
>NZ_JAAOQS010000066.1:0-52123 GCF_011603105.1 Rhodococcus sp. A14
CGGCAATGACCGCCGTCGTCAGGCCGGCGGCGGCGCCGAGACCCGAACTGATCCCGAACCCCAACGCCAGCGGCAGCGCCACCAGCGCGACGATCAGCCCGGCGAGCAGGTCCGCGCCCGGGGCACCAGACGCGGGTGTCCACTCACCCCAGCGCGGCAGCAGCGCGGCCACCGACCGCGCCGCCCGCACGAGGGCGCTCTCGGCCGCGTCGGCCGGGCCGGTCGGGGTTGGTTCGGTCATCGACGTTCCTCGGTAATGACGGCCAGCGGGCCATCTGTTCTATAATTGCTAATGTTAGCAAGTAACCATCATGGAAAGTTGAGTGATGCGGGTAACCCCGATCACCGCCCTGCGGGGGCGGATTCTGCACTGCACCGACTGCGGACGGTGGTGCCGGGTGTCGGCGCTGCGGACCGGCACCGACTGCTGCCCCAGGTGTGGGCACGGGGCGCTGGTCGTGGGCGGGACCGGACGGCCTCACCGCTCGGAACCCGGCACGGTCTCGAACTGATCCGTGCTGCCCGGCCGGCATGGGGGACCAGGCGCCCCAGGGGCGTTGCGCGTCCCGGGTCAGAACTGCGGTTGTGACCGGCGCGAATCCTTCTCGGGGGAGGTAGGGTGAGCGCCCCGGCGGTGGAGGACGTCGCCGAGTTCGAGATCGGCCAGGCGGAGCTTGAGGGCCCCGAGCTCTTCGCGCAGGACGTCGGGCAGCGTGTTGCCGCCGATCCTCGCGTACCACTCGTCGATCAACCGGGTCTCGGCCACCCATTCGGTCGTGTCGACCTTCAAGGCGGCGGCGATCTTGGTGTGATCGAACTTCAAGCCCGTCAGGTCGAGGGCGCCCGGGGTGGGCACCAGGCCGATCGGGGTCTCGTCGGCTTCGGCGGTGCCCTCGATCCGCCGCAGCGCCCACTCGAGGATCCGGGAATTCTCCCCGAAGCCCGGCCAGAGAAATTCGTCGTCATCGCCGCGGCGGAACCAGTTGACGTAGAAGATCTTCGGCAACAACCCGGCGTTCGTCCGGGTGCCGATGTCGAGCCAGTGCTGGAAGTAGTCCCCGACGTGGTAGCCGAGGAACGGCAGCATCGCCATCGGGTCGCGGCGCACGACGCCGACCTGCCCGGCCGCGGCGGCCGTGGTTTCCGACGACAGGGTCGAGGCCAGGAACACCCCGTGCTGCCAGCTGCGCGATTCGGTGACCAGTGGGATTGTGGTGGCGCGGCGGCCGCCGAAGAAGATCGCCGAGATCGGCACCCCGGCCGGATCGTTCCATTCGGGGGCGACGGTCGGGCACTGGGCGATCGGGGTGCAGTACCGGGAGTTCGGGTGCGCGGCAGGCTCTCCGGAGGTCGGGGTCCAGTCCCGTCGTTTCCAGTCCGTCAGGTGCGGCGGCGGCGTGTCGGTCATCCCTTCCCACCAGATATCGCCGTCGTCGGTGCGGGCGACGTTGGTGAAGATCGAGTTGCCCCGCTCGAGAGTGGCCATGGCGTGCGGGTTGGTGTGGACGCCGGTGCCGGGGGCGACGCCGAAGAACCCGGCCTCCGGGTTGACCGCATAGAGCCGGCCGTCGTCACCGAACCGCAGCCAGGCGATGTCGTCGCCGATCGTTTCGGCCGTCCATCCGTCGAGGGTGGGGTCGAGCATCGCGAGGTTGGTCTTGCCGCAGGCCGACGGGAACGCCGCGGCGACGTAGTGCACTCGCTGCTCGGGTGAGGTGAGTTTGAGGATCAGCATGTGCTCGGCAAGCCAGCCCTCGTCCTTCGCCATCTTCGACGCGATCCGCAGTGAGTAGCACTTCTTGCCGAGCAGGGCGTTGCCGCCGTAGCCGGAGCCGTAGCTCCAGATGGTGCGCTCCTCGGGGAAGTGGGAAATATATTTGGTGTGGTCGCACGGCCACGGCACGTCGGCCTGCCCCGGGTACAGCGGGGCGCCGACCGAGTGCAGGCATCGGACGAACTCGGTGCCCGCGATGAGCCTGTCCCACACCGGGGTGCCGGAGCGGGTCATGATCTGCATCGAGACCGCCACGTACTCCGAATCGGTGATCTGGACCCCGAACTTCGGCTCGGCCGCATCGAGGGGGCCCATACAGAACGCGATGACGTACATCGTCCGCCCGGCCATCGCGCCGCGGAAGTGCTCGGTCATCACCGTTTTCATGTCGACCGGGTCCATCCAGTTGTTCGTCGGACCCGCGTCGGCCTGGAACCGGGAACAGATGAAGGTGCGGTCCTCGACCCGGGCGACGTCCTCGGGGTCGGAGACGCACCAGAAGGAGTTCGGTTTGCGCTCCAGCCGCACGAAGGTGCCCCGCTCGACCAGTTGGGTGGTCAGCCGGTCCCACTCGCCGGCGCTGCCGTCGCACCACACCACCTCGTCCGGTGCGGTGAGGTCGGCGATCTCGTCGACCCAGGACACGACGGCGGGATGCGCGGTCGGGGCGGCGGCGGTGGGGGTGCTCACGGTGTTCTCCTCAAAAGAATTCGACAAAAGACTTCGACAGAATGTGTTTGCGGCGCGGTGCGTTCGATCACCGATGGTGATCGCGATACGGGACGGGATGGCCCAGGGCCCGGCTCACGTGGCGGGCGACGGCGGACACCAGCAGCCGATCATCGGCGAACGGCAGCATCTGGTCGGCGGGGGTGATCAGCGCCAGCGCCCGCACACATGCGGGCACCACCTCGACCGTCACGGTCCGCACCTGGTGTCCACACAGCGCGGCGAGCAGCCCGGGTAGCACCAGCGCACCATAGGCGAAGCCGTCGGCGGGGACCGTCACCGTGCGCCCGAGCGCCGCACCGTCGGGGGCGCAGCCGGAGAGATCGACCAGGACATCGTTGTGTTCCATCAATCGGCGCAGCGGGAACGCCTCGGCATCACGCTTGTGCCAGCTGCTCAGATCCCCGACTCGGGAGGCGATCAACACCGGCGCCAGCAGCGGCGCCCACGACGCGCCGGTGATGACGACTCTGCCGGCGCGTGGGGGGACGCTGCGGCGGCGCAGGGTGGTGATCGTCGCGGCCGCCACCGCCGCTGTCAGCACGTCCAGTTCGGTGAGGATCACGGGCCCGCGCTCGGTCAGTATGTGCGGTTCACTCGTGGTCACCGTAAGGCACAGCGCGCGCATCGGAGTCCGCTCCCGGATGAGTGCCGCATAGTCCTCCATCGCGACCCACGGCGGCCGGGTCCGCGCCGACCCGGCCGTGCCCGAGCGGGTGGTGGACACCGCGACGACGGCAACGCTGACTCCCGTCAAGGCCGGACCGGCGCCGTCGGGCGAACCGCTGGCACCACCGTCGTGATTGTTCGTCACCGCCCACTTCTCTTTTCTCGTTTTCCGATCGAGTGTGAAATCTCCGCGCCATCATCTACACGATGTACGCACTTAAGAAAATTCGCAATCAGCATGTGCAATGGGGGGATTCCTGCCTCGGTGAGCCCCCGTCAGCCCCCGGGTTCACCCACCAAGGCAGGAGGTTCGGACACGTCCTCGAGTACTTCGGCCTGCCCGGCGACCACCCCGGTCAAGATCCCCCGCGCAACCCGCAGGAGCTCGGCGATGCGGGGGGAAGTCAGCGCGTAGGACACCGACAGGCCCTCGCGGCGGGCGGTGACCAGGCCGGCCCGTCGGAGGATCGACAGCTGCTGGGACAGGTTCGCCGGCTCGATGCCCACCTCGGGCAACATCTCGGAGACGGCGTGTTCGCGTTCGCTGAGCAGCTCGAGGACCCGGATGCGCGCCGGGTGCCCCAAGGTTTTGAAGAAGTCCGCCTTCATCTGATACAGCGGTTGGCGCGAGTTCGCGGTCATGGCTCCTCCTGTCGTCCGGGTCGAGCCAGCGGCGGCGAGGTGCGTGTCGCGCTCGCCGCGGCGCCGGGTCTGCTGCCTCGCCTGCAACCTGCAATCCCGGCAGGTTGCGTTACTTGCGAATCTTAGCAATTCGCTAGAATTCGCGCTGCAGAGCCCCTTCCGGCCCCGCATCCCGAAACCCGGGGCGCCCGTAAACGGTCGCGGCAGGCGCTCGCCACCGAGGGGAGAGGACCGGACCGACTGCGCTGGTCAACGATCCCCACCCTGTCCGATGCCGGCCATCGGCCGGTGGTGAGAGAGCCGATGAGCACAGCCGATGCAGAGATGACAGCGCCACCTGGGTTACGGCGACCGGGGCGACGATCGTTGCGATGCACCTCGGTTTCGTCGACGCCTTCGGGTTCGTCGTCTTCGGCGGGTTCTTCGTCTCCTCGGTCGATGCCACCACCACCCGGACCGGCGTCGCCCTCGGCGGCAGTTCGTGGTTCGTCGTGGGCCTGGCCGGGGCCATTCTTGCCGGGTTCGTCGTCGGTGTCGTCATGGCCGCGGTGGTCGGCCGGATGTGGCCACGCCAGCGGGTGCCGGGGGTTTTGCTGCTCACGGCGGTTCTCCTCGCGGCGGCCGGCGCTCTCCATGCGGTCACCACCACTGCACCCCTGATCGGATTCGCCCTCGCCCTGGCTATGGGCGTCGAAGCCACCCTTCTCGGAGACCGGTGGCCTGCTCGCCGCGGCGGCGCGGTCCCTGACCGACCGCCTGTTCGGCAGAGGGGATCCCGGTGATGGGTTCGATACCTGCGGCTCTGGGGTGCGGTCGCGGTGGGGGCGGCCGCTGGCGCGGTGGCATACCGGGTGCTCGCATTCAACGCCGTGTGGATCGCCGTGGGTGCCGCGACCCTCGCCGCCTACGCATTCAGGAACAGCCCCACCGACCCGGCCGACGCCGCCGGCCCGTAGGGACTGGAAAGCTTGGCGCCCCACCGCCGACCGATCAGCGCGGGGGTCCCGTCGGCCAATCCGGACCGGACCCCGGAGTCGTGTACAGGCCCCCGGAGACCGCCGCCCGGCCGCGCAAGGCCGCGGTGTCACCGCGACGACGGCCTCGTGCGAACCGGGATTTCCATTTGCGGGTGGTGTGCGGTGGTGGTGTGCGGTGGTGGTGTGGGGCCGGAAGGGTGTGCCTTGGATGCGGGGAGACTTGCACAACTGACCCGCGCCGAGGCATCGTGCCTTACTTCTTCTGACACGTCCCGTCGCCGGTGCGCGAACCGGAATTTCCGTCGGCGTAATGTTCCCGCCGAGCAGGCGCAACAGGGCGGGTGAACAATCACCGCATGCCCCACTCCCACCCGGTCTCCGCGTGGAAAACCCTCCGCCAGGGTAACGAGCGCTTCGTCAGCGGAGTCTCGATCCACCCCAGTCAGGGAATCGCCGACCGCGCGCAGCTCGTCGACGAGCAGCACCCCACCGCGGTGGTGTTTGGATGCGGAGACTCACGTGTCGCTGCGGAAATCATCTTCGATCAGTGCCTCGGTGACATGTTTGTCGTCCGAACGGCCGGCCACGTCCTCGACGACGCCGTGCTCGGTTCCATCGAGTACGCGGTGCAGATTCTCGAGGCGCCCTTGATCGTCGTGCTGGGTCATGACGGTTGCGGGGCCGTGAAGTCCACACTGGACGCGCTGGACAAGGGCAAGGTTCCGGACGGCTTCATCCGCAGCATCGTCGAACGGGTGGCGCCGTCGATCATGATGGGTCGCAAGGAGGGCCTCACGGCCGTCGACGAACTCGAGGGCCGCCACGTCGTGGAGACCGGGGCTCTCCTCATGCAGCGTTCGCGCATCATCGTCGATCGCGTCGGAAGTGGTGCCTGCGCGATTGCCGGCCTCACCTACAAGCTGTCGGACGGCCGGATGCACCTGCAGGGAGGGGTCGGAGACATCGGCGAGCTCCGCGACTGACGCGGCCGAACCCGCTGAGCCGCTGGAGCACGGCACCGAACTACCGTGCGGAACGGTGTGCACCCACGATTTGCGCACCGCGGTCGGCCCCGGGGTACCAGATAACAGCGATCGCTCGGAAAGACCCCACCGACCCGCCTCGTAACCCGACGTCGACGACACCCTTCGGAGCAGCCAGGCGAACATATGTACTGCTGATCCGTTGAGCGGGGTCTGATTATCAACTTCACCGAAAGTGGTTGCTGGAGGGGCCATACCGTCGCCCTGACGGCAGCATCGGCCGGCGGATGATCGTGCAGCTGCGGGATATCACCGAGGAATGAGGGGAACGAGATGGGACTGTTCACCGACGACAAGGGCCGACCCGAGTTGGTCGTGCACCCGGACATCAAGTTGGGACGCGCGCACTTCCGGCCCGTCGACGACCAACCCGAGAGCGAACCCGAGGAGACACCGAAGCAACGCGCCCGCCGGGAGCTGAGGAAGCGGATGACCGAGGAACGGCTGTCGAGACAGAAAACCGAAGGCACCAACCCCGAGAAGGGGTAAACGCGTCCGGCTCATCCTGTGCACCCGCAGTGTCCAAACTCTAGCCCATTCTTGCTCATGTACTAGACAGCACGCGTTGTTCGAGCGGCCCCGACACCGCGATCAGAGGATCGGGGGACGTGTCATCATCCCTGGTGAAAACCGCACTCCGTAGCGGTCGGAGCGGCGGCAAGGAACGGGCGCACCTCGAGCCACTCGTGGATCGGCTTGCCACCCGCCCCCGGAGCCGCGGGCAACTCGCCGGCCAGTTCGAGTGCCCGCTCGTGGGTCTCGACGTCGATCACCATCCAGCCGGCGATCACGTCCTTGGTCTCCGCGAACGGGCCATCGGTCACCGGCGGCCGCCCCTCGCCGTTGTACCGGACGAACGTGCCCTCCGCGGAAAGTGTCTGACTGTCGACGAATTCGCCGGTGCCCTCGAGCCGGGCGGCGAAGTCGTGAGCAGCAGCTCACGGGCTGCCGGAGAGGCACCGGCGAGCATCTCGTCCCGGTGCTCCTTCCAGTCATCCCAGTCCCAGCCCGCACCGGCATCGATGCAGCTCTCGAACCGCTTTCCAAACACTCACTGAGTGGATGTACGAGAACCTCACGTAGGGATCGCCGGTGCCATCGGTGTTCCGCCGAGATGTGACAACGCTGCTGCCGCCCTATATCTCGGGCGACTGCGGCGTTGAGGTGGGTGGGTTTAGATGGCTTGTGCGGTGGGGAGGATGGTGATTTCGGTGAGGTTGACGTGCTTGGGGACGGCGGTGAGGAAGGCGACGGTTTCGGCGACGTCTTCGGATTGGAGGACGTCGATCTGGTCGATCAGGTCGGCCATGAGTTTGCTGGCGTCGGGGTCGGTGACGTGGTCGGGCAGTTCGGTGTCGACCATGCCGGGTTCGATGGTGGCGACGCGGACGTTTTTTCGGCCGAGTTCGGTGCGCAGTAGGCGGGTGAGCTGGCTGATGTAGGCCTTGGTGCCGGAGTAGACCTGGAACTTTTCGAGGACGCGGGTGGCGGCGATCGAGGAGGTGGTGATCAGGTCGGCGGGTTTGTCGTCGGCGGCGGCCTGGACGAGGGGTTCGACGAAGGCCTGGATGGTGTTCATCACGCCCTTGATGTTGAGGTCGATCTGGGTGTCCCAGTCGTCGACCTTGAGGTCGACGATTTCGGAGATCAGCTGGACGCCGGCGTTGGCGAAGACGAGGTCGACGGGGCCGAGTTCGGTGGTGATGCGGTCGGCGGTGGCTTGCATGGCGGTGCGGTCGGTGACGTCGGTGGTGACGGCGATCGCGGTGCCGCCGGCGGCGTTGATGCGGTTGGCGGTGGTGGTGATGCGGTCGGTGCGGCGGGCGAGGAGGGCGACCTTGGCGCCGAGTTGGGCGAGTCGTTCGGCGGTGGCTTCGCCGATTCCGCTGGAGGCGCCGGTGACGACGGCGATGCGGCCGGTGAGGGGGGTTCCGGTCAGGACCTGGCTCATGGGGTGTGTCTCCTTGACGGTGGTGTTTCGAGGTGTGGTTCCCTCGGGGTACGGATTCCATCGTCGGCGTGATCGGGGTGGGCGAACAGGCCGCGATCTGCCTAGGTGCGCCACACCCAGGCAAATCGCTATGCCGAGGCGGGGGCCTTCCTCATTGAGCCGCTGATGCTTCGTCCTCCGCATACCGGAATGCTCTGTCCAGTCAGGTAACCGGATCCGGCGTCGGCGAGGAACGCAACGGTGCGTGCGACATCGAGGGGCTGTCCCACTCGGCCGACCGGGATGGATTGGCGCACTCGCTCGATGATCTCGGTGGGCATTGAATTCGACATCGGTGTTTCGATGAACCCGGGCGCGATGCAGTTGACGGTGATGCCGTCGGTTGCAAGACCCAGCGACAGGCTTCTACTCACGCCGGCGATCCCGCCCTTGGAGGCGGCGTAGTTGGTGGAGCCGAAGTTGCCCAGCCATGCGCGCGAGGTCAGCGAGATGATCCGGCCACTTCCCGAGTGGCGCAGCGCCGGTAATGCGGCGGCAGTGGTGGTCAGCATCCCGATCAGATTGACATCGAGAACCTGCCGGAAGACTGCGGGATCCATCTTCTCGATTCGGGCGTCGTTGAGGATTCCCGCGCAGTTCACCAGAACATCGAGCCCGCCGAGTCGGGAGACGGTGGCGTCGACCGCGGCCTGCACGGATTCCCGGTCGGCTAGGTCCGCGGCGCGGGCAGAAACAGTGACACCGGTCTCGGTGATGTCGTTCGCGACTGCCCGCAGTCCGGTTTCGGAGATGTCGGAAAGGCCGAGACTGTATCCGAGTTCGGCCAAGTGTTCGGCGATGCCTCGCCCGATACCGCCTGCAGCGCCGGTGATGAAGGCGACCCGAGGTCGTGGTGCGAGTCTTTGGCCGTCTGAGTTCATGGGTGCAGCCTTCCGAGGTCGGTGCCGTTGGCGGCGTAGATTTCCTGACCGGTCACCGCAGCCGCGTGCTCGGCGGTGAGTGTCGCGATCAGTTCGGTGACGGCCGGTTCGTTGGGATCGGTGTCGTAGAAGACTGCGTTCGCGGCACCGCCGTGCCGCTGCAGCTCGATGGCAACAGACCGGACGAAGCTGATCAGTGCACCGGTAACCGCGCAGTCCAACGGTCTGAGCGGGTCTCCCAATGCCGCCGACGCCGGGGCGAGGATGACCACCCGGCCGCGATGGCGTGCCTCGGTGATGGCTGTCCAGTGATGCTGAACGGCGGAAAATGCAGTCATCAGTGGATCTACCACCGCCCGCTCGAGGTCCGCGGTGTCGAGCGTGGGGTCACCCTCGGCGCCACGGTAGACGAGCACCACGACCGAGGAGGCGGGTGCGTCGGCGGGAGGGGTGGTGTCGGCGAGATCGATCGTAGTGAACGCCGAGGTGGTCATCGCGTCACCAGCAGGACTGTGACAGAGCCACCGTCGGTGCCGCTGACAGTGCCTCCCTTGCAATAGGCGAGCCCGATATTCGCGTCGTCGACCTGCCGTTGCCCGGCACGGTCGGTGAGTTGCCAGGTGAGCTCGCAGATTTGTGCGACCCCGGTGGCACCCACCGGGTGTCCACGACTGAGGAGTCCACCGCTGGCGTTGACGGGGAGTTTGCCGCCGATCGAGGTGTTACCGTTCTCGGTCCACCTCCCGCCCTCGCCGACGGGGACGACGCCGAGGCCTTCCAGGCGGACGATCTCGGCGATCGTGAAGCAGTCGTGCATCTCTACCAGGTCGATGTCTTCCGGCCCGTATCCGGTGATGTCCCAGGCCTGTTCGCCGGCGCGGCGTGACACGTCCTCGTCGTTGAGGTTGGTGTCGGCGGTCACGATCTTGCCGCTGACGAGGGCGCAGCCGGCGATGCGCGGAGCTGATGATCGCCCGAGTTTGGCGAGACCGGCTGCACTGCACAGCACCACTGCGGCGGCGCCGTCGCTGATGGGACTGCAATCGAGCAATCCCAGGGGATCGGCGATGGTGCGGGCGTCGAGAACTTCCTGCAAACTGATCGGCCGCTGGTATTGAGCGAATGGGTTGTGCACCGAGTGTGCGTGATTCTTCACGGCCACCGCGGCAATCTGCTCGCGGGTGGCACCGTGGTCGGACATGTACCGCCGAGCGCTCATCCCGTGATTGGCGGCCATGACCAAGCCGTTGATGGCATCGAGGTCCGTGGGATCGGGCATGACCCCACCGGACACGCGGTCGGTCATCTTCTCCGCGCCGATGACCAGCACGATGTCGTACAGGCCGGCCTTGATCGCGATCCAGGCTTCTCGGATCGCGGTGGCACCGCTGGCGCAGTAGTTTTCGTGGTTGGATACGGGGAGTCCGCCGAGGCCCATTTGCGCCGCGACGCGTTGGCCGGCGACCGGACCGCCGAAGACATGCCCGACGTAGACGGATTCGATGTCCTTAGTGCTCACGCCCGCGTCGGACATCGCTTCGCGTGCGGCGCCGACGGCAAGTTTCTCGAACGTGACGTCGACGGGGTACTTGCCGAATCGCACCATGCCAGCGCCGGCGATGTAGGTCTCGCTCATCGGTTCTCCTCGGTGCCCCGGAAGCGGTACCACCACAGTGGCTCTCCGGAGGAATCGGTCTTCAATGTGAACAACTCGACAGCAACTTCGTCGTCGATCTCGACGGCACCTGTCGCCGCGCCCAACAATCGGACACCGTCGTCGAGATCGACGGTCACCAGGGTGTACGGCGTCTGCAACGGGGGCGGGGCCTGGTGAACGACGGTCCAACTGACGACTCGACCTCGGCCGGCCAGCAGGACGTTGTCGACGGCGTCAGCCCCGCAATGAGGGCACAGCGGCCGCTCCGGGAACGAGCGTCGGCTACACACCCGGCAGGCAATACCCTTAAGGCCCTGCGGCTCCAAATTGACGACATCGCTTCTCAGTGGTGAACCTGTGGAAATCATGGGCTACATTCCGCCTCTCTGAACTAGCTGCGCTGCAATGACGTTCTTCTGGATTTCGTTGGTGCCCTCACCGACGACCACCAGGGGGCGTCGCGGAAGTCGCGCGAGAGTTCCTCGGTGACCTGGACATAGCACGGCGTCGAGACCGGGGCGCCCCCGAATTCTTCGGGAACGGCCAGCCCGCAGATGCCGATATCCTTCATCTGTTCGATGAATTTCTCGGGGTACTCGTTCTGGTGTTCCATCTCGTTGACCACGGGCTTCACATCGCGGGTCGATGAAGTCGCGGACAGTCTGGATGAGGAGTTGTTCTTCCTCGGGGATGTCGAAGGTCACGTGAGAGTCCGTCTGTGTCAGTGGTCGGCGAGCGGAGTGGGAACGGACCGGGTGGGCATCCCGGTGGCGTCGAGCCCGAGTTCGGTGAGCGCAAGTTCGCGTAGGCGGGCCTTGGGTACCTTGCCGCTGGCGACGCGCGGGAAGCTGGCGCTGGTTCCGTAGATCGCATGGTGCGGGGCTTTGTATTTGGCGGCCTTGCTGCGGACGTGGTCCTGGATCCGGGCGAGGGTGACGTCGTCGCGGTCGGCGTCGACGAAGACGACGATCGCCTCACCGCGGACGATGTCGGGGATGCCCACGGCATGCACTTCCCGGACGCCGGCGATTTCCCCGACCAGGAGTTCTACTTCGAGGGGGCTGACGTTGATGCCGCCGGGTTTCATCATTTCCGAGAGCCGGGAGTGGAAGTGCAGGTACCCGTGCTCGTCCATGTATGCGAGGTCGCCGGTGCGGAAGAAGCCGTCGGGTGTCATGACCTCGCGGTTGCGGTCGGGATCCTTGTAGTAGCCGCGCATGACGTGTCCGCGGATCAGGATCTGTCCGATTTCACCGGCCGGTAGGGGGTCGTCGGTTTCCGGGTCGGCGATGCGGAAGTCCCAGTCGGGGAGGGGTCGGCCGATGGTGCCCTCGGCCCGTTCGACGGGGTCGTGGGCATCGGTCAGCGCGCACAACCCGTAGGACTCGGTCAATCCGTAGATGCTGGTGCCCAGGGTCAGTCCGAGTTCGGTGCGGGCGAGTTGGCGGTCGGCTTTGCTCAGGCCGAGGACACCCTTGCGGAGGCTGAGTTGGCGGCGAGCGCGGTCGGGATGGTCGACGAGGCTTCGGGTCATGTTGCCCAGTCCGTAGTAGGCGGTGCAGCGTTCACGTTCGAGCAGTTCGAGGGCTCGGCCGGGTTCATACACCTCCATGAGGACCACGCACGCGCCGTGGGTCCAGGTCGCGCCGAGGGCCTGAATGACACCGAGACCGTAGAACAGCGGTGTCGCGAGAAATGACCGGTCGTGCTCGTCGAGCGCCTGCCGTTCGCCGATGTTGAAGGTATTGACGATGGCGTGGTGGTGTTCGAGAGCGACACACTTGGGTCGGGCCGTGCTGCCACTGGTGTAGATGAGGTACGCGAGGTCGTCCGGTTCGACAGCGGCTTCGGCATCGGTCAGTGCGGCGTCGCTGATCTGTTCTCCGCGCCCGAGGAACTGGTGCAGCGGTACCGCAGCCGGGAGACGGTGGTCTCCGAGCTCGACGACCTGACGCAACGTCGGCAATGCCGTGTCGTGGAGTACGCCGTCGGGGCCGGGTGAGTCGGTGACCGCCGCGACGGCGCCCGCGACGATGGGGGCATAGTCCGTACCGCGCAGTCGGTCGAAGAACAGCAGGGCTTTCACGTCGCCGTGGTCGAGCGCATACGAGAGTTCATCGGTCTTGTACCAGGTGTTGATGGGCACGACGGCGGCGCCTATCCGGGCCCCGGCCATCGCGGTATATAGCCACTCGGGCCGATTGCCTGCCAAGATGGCGATCGAGTCACCGCGACCGATTCCTATGGCGAGCAGTGCCTTCGACCATCTGCTGACCTCGCGATCGAGGTCGGCGAAGGTGATGTCGGTCCCTTCGAAAGAGAGCGCGGCGCGTCTGGGGAAGCGGTCGGCCATTTCGTGCAGCAATGCCCCCCAGGTGTGAGCGGCAGGAGCTGATGCGGTCATTGGAGTTCCTCGGGTTGTGCAGGCGACGAAACGATGGGGACAGCTGCAGGCGGGGTGGGTAAGCCGGGTGTGTCGACGGCAAAGGCGAGTACGCGCCCGCCTTTGGCGACCGTCACGATGAGACGGTCGAGCGCGGCGCCGGCGAAGCAGACACTGGTGGGCATCGTTCCTTTACCGATCGCCAACTGCTCGCGCAGCTGCGCGGCCGGGTCGAAGTAGGTAACCGTGCCCGATTTGCTCCCCGCCACCCACAACCCGCCGCGTGCGTCGACGGTGATGCCATCGGGGGTTGGGACGGTGATCTCCGGGAAGTCATGATCGACGGTCGCGGTCGAAGCTGTGACCACATAGCGGCGCACCCGGTCGCGCGCGGTCTCGGCGACGTACAGGTGTTCCGGGGAGGTTCCGAACGCGATGCCGTTGGGGAAGAAGACGTCGTCGAGAATGACGGTTGCGTGATCGGCCGCGGGATCGTATCGCCAGACGCGGCCCGGCAGGGCTGCGTCGCCGAAGCCGTGACCGTTCGGGTCGGTGAACCAGAGCGCGCCGTCCGGCCCGAACGCACAGTCCGAGGGAGCATGGACGTTCTCGCTGAGGATGGTGCGCGGCGCGGCGGGAGCGTGGTGATCCCAGACCTGGATGGACGGGGTGGTGTGCAGCTGTGACCTGGTGGGCATCGCCTCGCCACCATTCTGGGTGATCCACAGTCGACCGTCGCACCCGAGCGTCATGCCGTTGGGTCCGCCACCGGTTTCGGCGACCGCAACGGCCGGTTGGCCGTCGAGGAAGACCTCGTACAACGCGCCGCGGCTGACGCTCGTGACGAATAGTCGGCCGTCGGTGGTCCACACGGGGCCCTCGGTGAAGCCGATGTTCTCTGCGAGTGTCAGGCCGTCCTCGACTGTTCTGGTGGTGATCGATGGTGCAGCCATCAGTGTTGTCCTGTTCTGGTCGTCGCCGGTGTCGTGCAATCGGTCGACGCACAACGCGTCATCAACGTTGTTGCCGGCTCCGTGTTTTCACCGTGTCCGCCGGCATTGCCCGGTGTTCTGCTGTATCGGGGAGCGGGGGCAGGTTCGACGCGTTCTCCCCGGATGAGGGTGTTTCGGAACTGCATGTGTGGGTCGGTCACCGCTTCGTCGAGAGTGAGAACCGGGGACACACACGCGTCGAGTTCGGCGAAGACCACCGTCCATTCTTCGCGGGTTTTCGTCCGGAAGATACTCGCGAACCGATCCTTCATGGCCGGCCACTGCGCCCGGTCCTGTTGTGCCGGCAGGTCGGCGTCGGCGAGCCCGAGCCCGAGGAGCAGCCGCTGGTAGAACTGCGGCTCGATACTGCCCACGGCCATGAAAGCGTCGTCCGAGGTCCGGTAGACGTTGTAGAAGTGCGCACCACTGTCGATACTGTTCGTGCCGGGTTCGCTCGACCAGTTCCCGGTGGCCTTGCGGTTCCAGATACCGCTCATCAGCAAGCTGGTTCCGTCGATCATCGCAGCGTCGACGACCTGACCGACATTGCTCGACACCCGCTCGTAGAGCGCGGCGAGTATTCCCGTGACCAGCAGCATCCCGCCGCCGCCGTAATCACCGACGAGATTGAGCGGCGGAACGGGAACTTCCCCCTGGCGGGCGATGGACCGAAGGGCACCGGTCAGCGCGAGATAGTTGAGGTCGTGGCCGGCGGTATCGGCGAGCGGTCCGTCCTGCCCCCAGCCGGTCATTCGGGCATAGATCAAGGCAGGGTTGCGGCCTAGACAGGTATCGGGTCCGAGCCCAAGTCGTTCCATCACGCCCGGCCGGAATCCTTCGATGAGCACGTCGGCGCGATCGATGGCGTCCAGGGCACGGTCGCGTTCGCAGGGGTCCTTGAGATCAAGGCTCAGCGTGGTCCGTCCCCGGCCGAGGATGCCGGCGTCGTCGGTGGTCTGGCCGGGCCGGTTGATCCGCAGGACTTCCGCGCCGGCGTCGGCGAGCATCATCGCGGCGAACGGTGCCGACCCGAGCGCGGCGATCTCGACGACGCGCAGTCCACGGAGCGGGCCGGGGGAGGGGGCTGTGTCGGTCATGTGCCTTCCTTGTCGGCTGCGACGAAGATCAGGTGCGACTCTCCGTCGTCGGTGATGAATTCGGCGCGGACGCGCTGCCCGATCCGGAGGGAGGGCATTGGCACGCCGACGAGGTTGCCGTAGATTCTGGCGCCTTCGTCGAGTTCGATGACCGCGACGACGTATGGACTCGGCAGGTGGAAGTCGGTCCGGTAGGTCTTGCGGAAGGTTGCGTAGGACCATAGGTGGCCCTCTCCGGTCACCGCGTTCCACTGTGGAGTCTCTGTGTCGCCGCATCGAGTGCAGACCGCTTTCGGAGGGAACTGCTGGGTTCCGCAGGCCGCGCAGGCACTGATCAACAGCTCGTGGCGGGCCAGCCCCTCGCGATGGGCGGTCAACGAATAGCGGGGGCTCATGCCTGTGCTCCGTATACGACCGAGGTCACCACGGGAGCGGCGCACAGGTATTGAGCGATCGTCGCGTCGTGCACCTGGCGATCGCCGCAGGTCTTCCTCAACTGGCGGATCGCCTCGACGTTCAACCCCCACCCTTGCATGTAGCTTTCCGACAGGTGTCCGCCGGAGGTGTTGATCGGCAGCTCACCACGCAGCCCGATTCGGCCGTCCTGGATCCATGCTCCGGACTCGCCGGGTGCGCAGAATCCGAGGCCCTCGAGGGTGAAGAGCACGTTGGGGCTGAAGTTGTCGTAGGCCATCAGGACGTCGATGTCGGCGCGGGTGCAGTCGGCCATTGCGTAGGCCTGCTGCCCGGCGCTGGCGATCGCCTCACGCCAGAAGTCGTCCGGGGGGAAGTCAGAGTTGCGTAGCTGCCCTTGTTGTCCGAGCCCGAGGACATGAACGGGCGGTTGAGCACAGTCGCGGGCCCGGTCCGCGGAGGTGAGGATCATGGCCACCCCGCCGTCGTTGATCAGGCAGTAGTCGTAGATCTTCAGCGGTTCGACGATGAATCGGGACTCGAGGTAGATCTCGCGTGAGATGCGGTCTGTGAACACGGCCTGCGGGTTGAGCGAGGCGTGCTCTCGGAGGGTGATCGCGACTTGCGCCAGCTGTTCGGCGGTGGTGCCGTACTGCGCACAGTGCCGCTGGAACATCATTGCGTAAAAGGCTCCGGGAGAAGTCATTCCGTAGGGCAGGGTCAGCGCCGGGGTGGTGCCGTATCCCTCGGCGGCCGCGCTGGCGCTCGCGCTGCCGCCTCCATAGGTGTGCCCACCGGAGCGCCCGTTGTTGCCGTACACCAGCGCGATGGTGGAGGCCATCCCGGTAGCGATGGCCAGTACCGCCATCTGGATGGCGATGCCGGTCATGCGTCCCTCCGCCGGTAGCTGCGCCGACCAGCGTGGTTCGATTCCCATCCGTGAGGCCACTGCTTCGTAACTACTGACCCGGTTCACGATCAAGCCGTCGAGGTCGCCGGGAGTCAGTCCGGCATCGGTGAGTGCCGCCTGAAGGGCGGTCAAGCCCAAATCGTCGGCGGAGGAACCCGCGAGATTGCCGAATTCGGTCGTGCCGACCCCGACCACCGCGGTGGCCGCGCGAAGTACGGCCTTATCTGTGGGCCGGTATGGCTGCACTACAACTCCAAATTTGATAACTGATACGTACGGACAATTTACTGTGCCATGCCCGGCGACGTTTCCGCAAGGGGGGACGAGAATCGGGCAGCAACGTCGGATAACGTTGTGCAGCGGTGGATTCGATGCGAGGAAGAACGGGCGCCACCGGCCGCGCGGGCACGCCAGGCACCCTTCCGGTCTCATAATGCGAGGAGACCGGAAGGGTCGAAGCACCCCGGGGGAGGTCAGAGTGAGAAGTCGATGACTCCGCGGATGTTCTTACCGTCTCGCAAGTCCTGATATCCCTGGTTGATCTCGTCGAGCGTGTAACGGGTGGTGATGAGCTCGTCGAGTTTGAGCCGACCTGCATCGTAGAGTCGCAGCAAGCGGACGATGTCGTACTGCGGATTCGACGATCCGAACAGGGTGCCCTTGATGGTCTTCTCCATGAACACCATTTCCTGGCCCGACACGTGGACGGTGAGGTTGGCTGCGTTGGACACACCCGTGACCACGACCGTCGAGCCCTTCCCGATCACGTTGAATGCCGCGGTGATGGTTTCCTCGTCCATGGTTCCGATGAGCACGAGGGCCTGGTCGGCACCCTGGCCCCAGGTCAGTTCGGTGACCTTCGCGTGCGCATCTTCGGCATTGGAGAAGACGTGGGTCGCACCGAATTTGAGTGCCGTCTCTCGCTTGAACTCGACGGGATCGACGCACACGATGTACTTGGCACCGGCGTGCACCGCACCCTGCACCGCGTTGATACCCAATCCGCCGATCCCATAGATGACGGTGGTGTCCCCGGGGCGAACGTTGCCGGCGTTGACCGCGGTTCCCCATCCGGTCGGGACACCGCACCCGACGAGTACCGCGGAGTCGAGCGGAAGCCAGTCGTCGACCTTCACGACCGAGTATTCGGACACAGTCGCGAATTCGGAGAATGCCCCGAGCATGCAGAAAGCGCTGTAGTCGGTGCCGTCCTTGTGGAGACGGAAAGTGCCGTCCGGCATGCTGCCTTCGAGAATCGTGGACCCTGCGTCGCAGAGATTCTGGCGTCCGGTCGAGCAGTACCGGCAGATGCCGCAACTCGGGGTGAAGCTGCAGACCACGTGGTCACCGACCGCGACCTTCTTCACTCCGGGGCCAACCTTCTCGACGATGCCCGCCGCTTCGTGGCCGCCCACCATCGGATAGCGCACCGACAGATCTCCGTCCATCATGTGCAGATCCGAATGGCACAGCCCGGCCGCGGACATCCGCAGCATGACCTCCCCGGGGCCGGGATCGTCGATGTCGAGTTCCATGATCTCGAAGGGGGCGTGGGGCGCGGTCAGTACGGCAGCGCGTGTCTTCATTGTTCTTTCCGATCGTTCGAGGGAAATTCAGCTGTGCATGGTCCAGACGGACTTGGTTTCCAGGTATCCGTCGAGGCTGTCCGGGCCCAGGTCGCGGCCGTAGCCGGACTGGTGGAACCCGCCGAAGGGAGCCGCCGGATCGGTCAACCCCCACCCGTTGACGTAGACGGTTCCGGCCTGCAGTCGGCGGGTCATCGTCTGGACGGTGTTCACATTCTTCGTCCAGATGCCCGCGGCCAAGCCGTAGTCGCTGGCATTCGCGCGCTCGATGACCTCGTCGATGTGGTCGAAGGTGAGAACGACGACGACCGGACCGAAGATCTCCTCACGGGCGCATTCCATGTCGTCGGTCGCATTGGCGATGATCGTCGGGGGGTGGAAGTGTCCGGTCAGATCCTCGGGTATCTGCGCGCCCTGATAGATCGTGGCGCCCTCTTCCTTTGCGCGCTGGACGTATCCCCGGACACGCTCGAGTTGCGCTTTGTTGGCCAGGGGCCCGAAGTCGACGCCCTCCTCGATGCCGGGCCCGATCCTCAACTGGCCGGCGATCGCGGTGAGTCGCTCGATGACCTCGTCGTGAATGTCATTGTGCACAAACAATCGCGATGGGGCGCTGCAAGTTTGGCCGGAGTGCCAGAAGATGCCACCCGCCGAACCGGTCACCGCCTCCTGCACATCGGCGTCGGGAAGGATGATGTTGGCGGACTTGCCGCCCAGTTCGAGCGTCACCCGTTTGACGTCGTCCGCGGCTTGGCGGGCGATGTGCTTGCCGACCTTCGTCGAGCCGGTGAAGGTGAGCTTGTCGACCCCGGGATGGGTGACCAGTGCTTGCCCGGCGGTTCCGCCAGTGCCGGGGACGACGTTGAGCACGCCGGCGGGAAGTCCGGCCTCGGTGGCCAGCTCCGCCAGCCACAGCGCCGACAGGGGCGTTTCCTCGGAAGGCTTGAGGACAATCGTGCACCCGGACGCGAGGGCGGGACCGATCTTCCATCCGCACAGCAGAAGCGGGAAGTTCCACGCGGTGATCGCGCCCACCACCCCGACCGGCTCACGTTCGGTGCGTATGTAAATGTTGGGATGAGATACCGGGACGGTCGAACCGACAATCTTGGTGGGCCAACCGGCGTAGTAGTGAAATGCTCGGGCGGCGAACTCGACATCGATGTTTCGTGCTGCGCCGAGAACCTTTCCTGCATCAAGGACCTCGAGCTGAGCGAAGTCGTCGGCGTGCTGGTAGATCAGATCGCCGATCCGGTGGAGGATGCGTCCGCGGTCGAGTGGGCTCATCTGCCGCCAGGGAGCGGACTCGGCGAACGCGCGCCGGGCCGCCTCGACCGCGTCGGCGACGTCGTCCACCCCTCCCGAGGCCGCAACCGCAATCTGGCGCCCGGTTGCCGGGTCGAAGATGGGAAGCTCCTCGCCGCTGCGCGCTGCGCGCCGTTCGCCGTCGATGAAGACGTGCGGCGCCGCGTCCAAACGCTTGACGACAGCCGAGGAGAGCAGGTGATCAGTCGATGCGGTGGTTGTCATCGTGCCTCTCAAAATGGATATGTGATACATCAGGTGTGACGCACATTACGTCAGGACGCCCATGAAGTCGAGTCCGACCTGGACGGTGTGGAAACGCGATACGCAGAACTCGACGGGCTGACGACGGATGGTTTCGAAAACCAGCAGGTCAGAGCGATGCTGAAGGTGTCTCGGCGGGGAAAAGCGCGGGTGTGGTGTGTTGCCGAGGGCGATGTGCCCGCCCTCCTGTCGACCGCGTTACACTAGCGATTGTTGATGATTGATCAAATTAGGAGTCGATATGACCACGTCCGACGCTGAGGTCGAATTGTCGAATCGTCGTGCACGGAACGGTGGCAGGAGTGAGGATGCTCGTCCTCATGTCTCGCGGCGGAACATGAGTGGTCAGGTCGTCGACTACATCAAGAACATGATCTTCGACGGGTCTCTGATCCGGGGGCAGCGAGTGCCACAGGACCAAATCGCCAAAGACCTCGGGGTCAGTCGCCTGCCGGTTCGGGAAGCGCTCATCACTCTCGAGGCCGAGGGGTTGATCGACTCCGAACCTCATCGTGGTTCTTTCGTCGTTCCCATCCTGCGCGAGGACATCGACGATCACTACCGGATCTACGGAATGGTGCAGGGGCTCGCATCGCGGCGCGCTGCGTCGCGGATCACGCAACCAACGCTTGCCCGGCTGCAGGAGCTGCACGAGGGCATGCAGGCGAGCGATGATCCTGATCTATTACACAACCTGAACTGGGAGTTCCACGCTCTCATCAACCAGACCGGTGGCAGTCGGCGCCTGTTGTCGGTGCTGCGGCAGCTGGCCAAGAACCTGCCACGGGCCGTGTACGAGGCACCCCCGGGGGCGAGCCCGGAAGCCAATCGGGGGCACCAGAAGATTTTGGACGCCTTGAGGAGTGGAGACGCGGCAGCGGCGGATGCCGCATCGCGCGAACATGTCCAGTTCGAGGGGGAGTACGTGATCGCCAAGCTCAAGCGCGATGGGATCCTCGCCGACGACGCCTAGTGGCAGGCACAAACTTGTCAGTTCTACGTCGTTCACGGCCTGGCCGGCAGGTGGCCGGGTACGGCGGGGCGAGTGTCAGCGAGTGGGGCATGCGATTCGCGGCTGGCGCAACACCAGTGCAATGACTTCTGCCCGTGTGCGCACGCCCAGCTTGCGCAGGATACTGCTGACGTGAAAGCGCACGGTGCTCTCGGCGATGTAGAGCTGCTGTCCGATCTCGCGGTTGGACGAGCCCGCGACCAGGCACCCGAGCACGTCGCGCTCTCGGCCGCTCAATGATGGCCAGGATGCCGAACCGCCGGTGCCATGGATGTCTTTTGGAACCGCGACGAGCTGACTGAGGATGTCGAGAGCCACACGACGGGCGGCCTGGTCGTCCAGCTCGTCCGATCGCAGTGCCGTCACTGCGCGGTGGACAGCGGAACACCTCACGGCACCAGGAACTGTCTCGTTCCGCGAATAGCAGTCGGGACAGGATGTCGACACCTATACCTCCTTTCTAGGCACTGCCGCTTCACGAAGCTCAGATTGTATCAACTATCCGTGCGCTTCCAGCGGGTGCGGGGGTAAACGTCCGGCAGCCTTGTCGAACATCGCCAGTTTAACCGTCCTTTCAAGGACGAAGGGACGAGTCGTTGGCCGTAAGACTTGATAAGTGATACAAAAAGACGCACACTTTGTGGCGCGCGCCACAGCGTGTTCCCCTCCTCCTCGATCGCCCCTCGACGTCACCAGGAGATCCGATGACAGAAATAGCCGTTGACGATGGTTTGCGCGAGAGACCGCCAGCCACTCCTGCCTCGGAGGGGCCGCTGAGGCCCTATCACTGGGCCGTCATGGTGCTCGGCGTGCTCGGTTACGCGACCATCGCGGCCGACGCCGCAATCTTCCCCACCAGTTACCCCCTCGTCCAACAAAGTCTGGGATTCTCCGACAGCGCTGTCGGATACATCTATGCAGCCGGATTCTTCACCTGCGGTGTCATCGCTATGTTCCTCATCGGCCCCATGACCGACCGGTTCGGCCGTAAGCCTCTATTCATAGCGGCTATCGCGATTTGCTCGGCGTTCACGATTCTGACTGGCTTCGCCTGGAACACAGCATCATTCGGTGTCATGCGGTCGATCGCAACCATCGGTTATGTCTCGTGGGGGCTAGCCACCGTACTCATTGCGGAATCGGTACCCGCGAAGCATCGCGGATGGATGACCGGGACTGTGCCAGTGGGGTGGGCCATCGGATTCGGATCGTCGGCGTTCTTCTCCGAACACATCGCCGCCGGCATGGGATGGCGGGCGGTGTTCTGGATCGTCGGCACACTCCCCTTGGTCTTCGGTATCGCCGTCTCCTTCGTCATCAAGGAAACACCGCACTTCCAGGATCTCCAGCATGCCCGTCGAACTGGGGCGAGCAGGTTCCACATCGACGTCGCTATGACGGAGAAGAGTGTGCTCGCTCAGCTGTGGGCAGCCGATATGCGTCGCCGCACCATCGGCGTCACCGTGTTCTTCCTCTTCATCGTGCCCCAATACGCCATCATGTCCTACTTCGGACTGAGCTTCATGCAGGCGAAGGACATTTCGTTCCTCGAGGCCAACCGTGCGATCAGCTGGGCGAACTGGCTCGGTATCGTCACCATCCTCGCCGCCAGTTTCCTCACACGGGGCAAAGGTGCCCACTACACCCTCACGGCCGTTGGAGTGCTCGGATCTGTATGCGCCATCTTCATGGTGTACCTGGCGACACCGTCGACGATCGTGCCCTGGTTCATCGTGTACGTCTTGATCACCATCGGTCTCTGGGGCGGATCCTCGAATTTTCTCCAGGAAGCCTTCCCCACGCGTATCCGTGGCACGGGCGGAGCCTGGGGTTCGGGCATGCTGTGGGCCAGCTACGGAACTCTCGCGCTCGTCGTCGCCCCGCTGCTGACCCTCTACAGCTGGAATGTGCTGGTCATCGTCTTCGGTGCCGTGCTGCCGCTGATCGCGTTGGTCGGCCTGTGGCTGGTCCCGCAGCCGAAGGCGCTCAACTCCAACCTCGAAGACCTGGTGCACTGACATGCGTTGCTGCACAACCGGGACCAACCGGAGCATTGCGACCCCGCCATCGAACAAAATCCCCTTGTGCTACCCCACCGGCCCCTGGCCGAGCGACACGATGCCCTGGCCCGAAGGAAAGAACCGATGAACGTTTTCGACGTCGAAGATCACGGACCCGGCCCAGCAGTGCTTTTCAGCCACGGCACGCTCCTGGATCGGACCATGTACGCCGCGCAAACCGCTGCTCTGGCCGATCGCTACCGAACCATCGCCTATACCAGCAGGGCCGGAACATCGGAATACGCCACCGCGTACGACCTCGACTCGCTGGTCTCCGATTGCCTGGAGGTGGCCGCGCGAGCAGGAGTCGACCGATTCGTGCTGGTGGGAATGTCGGTGGGCGGGTTCATGGCGATCGAGTTGGCCTTGAAGTACCCAGAACGGCTGGCCGGGCTGGTCCTGATGGACACGATGGCAGACGCCTACACCAGCGAGGAGAAGGCTCAGTTCGCCGAAGTGTTCCTGCCCATGAAGAGCGAAGACCCCATCCCCGCGACCTTCGCAGAAACTTTCATTCCTATCATTTTCGGCCCGCAGGCCGTCGCGAACCGTCCTGACTTGATCGATTCGTGGGTGCGCAAGTGGCGAGCTAGACCATCGCGGTCGGTGTGGGGCGAATACAACTCGTGGATCAGCAAGAGCGACCGCCTCTCCCGCCTGTCCGAGATAGAGATCCCGACCCTCATCGTGCACGGTGAGCAGGACAACGGCATCGACATTGCAGCTGCCGAACGGATGCATGCCCGGATACCGGGATCAGCTTTCGCCCGAATCCCCGGCGCGGGCCACCTGGTGACTGAGGAAAACCCCGACGCCGTATCAACGGCGCTGGCCAGCTTCCTTGACGCCCTTCCGCGTTGGTAGGCCCGACCGCACAGCCTCGCCCACCCCACGCCACCGACGACCCTGAACATGGACACCGAATGAAACCCACCACCCTCGACAACGACGTCACGATCATCTCCGGCGGCAGCCGCGGCATCGGCACCGCCATCGTCCGGACACTGAGCGAGCACGGCAGTGCGGTCACCATCGCCGGCGGCTGCGCCGAGAGCGGCCGTCGACTTGCCGACGAACTGGGTCCACGATGTCACTACATCCCACATGACGTCACCGACGAACAATCCTGGCAGGACGTCATCGACAGCACCGTCGGCCGGCACGGCAAGGTGACGGCACTGGTCAACAATGCGGGTATCTACAAACCGGAAGGCGACATCGAGAACACCAGTCCGGAGAACTTCAACTCCCATTACCGGGTCAACCAACTCGGAGTCTTTCTCGGCATGAACGCCGTCGCGGGGCTGATGAAGGCAGCCCGCCACGGCAGTATCGTCAACATCTCCTCCATCGCCTCCCACCGCGCCTACCCCAACCAAATCTCCTACACCACAACCAAATGGGCGGTTCGAGGTATGACCAAAGCTGCCGCAGTGGATCTCGGACAGTTCGGCATCCGGGTCAACTCGGTTCATCCCGGATTCATCGATACCAGCATGCTGGACGTTGTTCCCGACTCACAACGAGAGGCCGTGGTCAGCGCGACACCACTCGGGCGCCTCGGCCAGACCGACGAAATCGCTGCATTCGTGGCCTACCTTGTCTCCCCGTCGAGCGGCTTCGTTACCGGCGCCGAACTCGTGATCGACGGCGGACTCTCCGCATGAACGTCGCCCACTCCCAGCCCCCGTGCCAACACGTCACCACGACTACTCCCTCGAGCCATTTTCCTGGAGGAACCCATCATGAGCGTGACTGAAAAACGCTCCACCACAAAGATGCTGCGGGTTACCGCAGCAGGATTCGCCGGCACTGCCCTCGAGTACTACGACTTCTTCCTGTACGGCACCGCCGCAGCCCTCGTGTTCGGGCCCTTGTTCTTCCCGTCATACAGCCCGCTAGCAGGGACCCTCGCCTCCTTCGCGACTTTCGCGGTCGGATTCCTGGCCAGGCCGTTGGGCAGTGTTCTCTTCGGCGGAATGGGGGACAAGGTCGGTCGGCGCAAGACGCTCGTGTTTTCGCTGTTGATGATGGGCACCGCGACGGTTCTGATCGGCGTACTTCCGACATTCGAGCAAGTCGGCTGGTTCGCTCCGCTCCTGCTGGTCACCCTCCGATTCGTGCAAGGCATCGCGATGGGCGGAGAGTGGGGTGGAGCTGCTCTGATGCTCGTCGAGCATTCACCCCCGCACCGGCGCGGGCTGTACGGAAGCACCGTTCAGATGGGGGTACCCGGCGGACTCCTGCTGTCGACCATCGCCATCACCGTCAGTGACCACATTTCCGGCGACGCCTTCGAGACCTGGGGTTGGCGGATCCCGTTCCTGCTCAGCGCCGTCCTTTTCGCCATCTCGATGTTCATTCGCCTCGGCGTCGAGGAAACTCCGGACTTCACCGAACTGCAGACCGCCTCGGCCCAGCAAAGCACCCCGGTGCGTTCACTACTGCGCAATCAATGGCGGGAAGTCGCTCTGGCCGCGGGCGTCATCGCGCCTGGAGGCATCCTGTTCTATCTGGTGTCCACCTACGCCGTCTCCTACGGCACCACGATCTTGGACATCAGCCGCACCTCGATGCTCAATGCGCTGCTCGCCGCATCAATCGTCTACTTGATCAGCCTGCCGGTATCCGGTCATCTGAGTGACCGGTTCTCCCGCCGCATCGTCATTCTCGCCGGGTGCTTCACCGCTCTGTTCGGAGGTTTCGTGCTGTTCGCGCTGATGGATACCGGGTCGGGGTGGGCCGCGTTCTTGGGTATCACCTTCATGCTGGCGGTGGTGCATTCGGCACTGCAAGCCCCGCAGCCGGCGTTCCTTGCGGAGCGATTCAGTGTCGATGTCCGGTTCAGCGGCGTCGCGTTGAGTCAGGCGCTGTCAGTTAGTGTCATCGGTGGCACCGCCCCGTTCATGGCGACGCTGTTCTACAGCTGGACACACTCCACCTGGCTGATCTGTACCTGGCTCGCACTCTGGAGCGTGGCTGGGGCCGTCTCGACGATCGCGCTCAGCAGGAGACCATGCGCGATCGACGATGCCGACCAGCGACCGGCCGATACCGACCGGGAACCCCGACTCGGTGCGTCACGACAACTGACCGGCACCCACGAATAGTTCCGTAGATGCGCATAGCTCCGCGGACACCGCATCCGCGGAGCTATGCGCCGGGGGTACCCGGCGCGCCACCGACATAACGCCACTCGATCCGACCACGCAGTCCGCCGAGAATCTCGGCGGGCGTCGTCCCGAGCGCGTGAGCCCACCGCTGCGCACCCGCGGTGCTGCCAGCGGTTCCCCCGAACAACACGGCGCGATCTCCTTCCACCACATCGGTGTCGGTCCCGAGGTAGACCAGTATCTGATCCATGCACACCCGCCCGACCTGAGGGCGCCACCTGCCGCCCAGCAGCACCGACATACGGCCACCCAGCGCACGCGGAATCCCGTCCGCGTACCCCACAGGCAGCAATGCGATCGAACAGTCCCTCTCTGCCACCCACCGGAATCCGTACGAGACCCCGTCGCCCGCCGCGATCTTCTTCACCAGCGCCACCTCCGCCGACAACGTCAGGGCCGGAACCAGTTCCGCTTCGAGGGCAGAACCGGTTGGCGCGACACCGTACAGACCGAGATCGGCGCGGACCAGGTCGAAGCGTAAGTCACTGCGACGCAGCGCCTGCGCGCCGGCGAGATGGGCGGATTCGAAGGTCACCCCGGCTGCGCGTGCGAACCGTAAGTACTCGAGAAAATGGTCGCGGTCTCGATCCACCACAGAGTCGGCATTGGTGTCGTCGCCGGTCGACGAGTAGATGCCGCGAACGTGCACCGTCCCCTCCGATTGAGCGGCGCGTAGCGACCGGATCAGATCTGCCCAGTGCGGGACCCGCTGGGGTGCACGTCCGCAGTCGACGGCCACCTGGACCGTCGCAGTTGTCCCGCACCGTGCCGCCGCCCTCACGGCCGCCACCTGATCGGCGGATTCAACCGTTACGGCGACGCCGGTTCGTATTCCCGCGTCGAGGCAGTCCTCCCCGTACCCACGTACCGGCGCGAACGCCAGGATCGGGGCGCCGATACCGGCCCGGCGAAGTGCGCACCCTTCATCGATCGTCCGAACCCCCAGTTCCCGCGCCCCAGCCGCCAAGGCGGTGACCGCGACCGGCACCGCACCGTGGCCGTACGCGTTGGCCTCGACTACCGCCATCAACGACGCCGTCCCGGCCCGAGCGGCCAGGGCCCTCGTGTTCCGGGAGGTGGCGTCCAGGTTCACACAGGCCTCGATCACCGGTCGACGGCCCTCCAGAGATCCGGCGCCGGGAGCGACATCGGTCTCCGAGTGGAAGGCTGACACGGTTCTGGCCCTCGATTCAATGGCAAGCACCCACCCATACAGGGGTGGGGAGGACGGAGTGCCTCGGACGAGGCTGCGAATTCTGCCTGACACCTTACTCGGCCACAACCTCGGTCATCGGGCATGTAATTTGACCACGTTAAGCCCAGTTCGGTCGACTGCCAGATTATCCTCGATTCAGTAGGCGAGGTGGGTGATGAGCCGATTCAAGGCACCAGATGCCGGTCCGAGGGGATAGATGGCCGAGACCGATCCGGGGGCAACACAGCGCGACCAGACTCCAGACATCGCCACGGAGCTGGCGGCGGAGGGATTCGAGTGCGCCACCGAGATCGGACGGGGCGGCTTCGGGATGGTGTACCGCTGCGAAGAGCGGACTCTCGATCGCGTCGTCGCGGTCAAGGTGCTCACCACCTATCACGACTCGGAAGGCGTGGCCCGCTTTCTCCGTGAGCAAAAAGCAATGGGACGCCTGTCCGGGCACCCCAACATAGTCACGATTTATCGCGTCGGAACGACGGGCGCCGGCCAACCGTACATCGTCATGCACTACCACGAGCCGGGCTCCCTCCAGGCACTGATCGAGTCGGGTCCGATTTCCTGGATCCGTGTCCTGCACCTCGGGATCAAGGTGGCCGACGCGCTCGAGGCCGCCCACCAGCAATCCATCCTGCACCGAGACATCAAACCCGCGAACATCTTGATCGACACCTTCGGAGAGCCGCAGCTGACAGATTTCGGCATCGCCCGCATCACCGGCGGATTCGAGACCACGGCCGGTGTCGTGACCGGATCACCCGCCTACACCGACCCCGACGTGCTGCTCGGGCATCCCCCCAGCCCAGCCGGCGATATCTACAGCCTCGGAGCGACCCTGTTCAGCGCGCTCACCGGACACGCGGCCTTCGAACGGCGCAGCGGTGAGCCTCTGATCGCTCAGTTCCGGCGCATCACAAATCCGACCGGTCCCTTGCTAGGTGACTGGCGGGGAGACATCCCCGAGGAACTCTGCACTGCGATCGAGCATGCCATGGACCGCGATCGCGGCAACCGTCCCCGCGCGGCAGCCGAATTTGCGGACCAGTTACGCCACGTCCACCACAACTCCGAGAGCAGCGCACCCGAGGGGATCGCGCCAGAATTGAGCGCCGACCCGGAACACCATTCATCAACGTCCGGTTTCCAATCCCCGTCACCGCACTCGCGGACGCCGACACCCTCCGGTCGGTACTCGGCACCTCCCACGCCCGCCACCAGATTCCGACCACCACCACCGAGCCGCACCCTGGTCCCCCGTGCCCGCCTGATGCAGGCTCTCCACACCGATCGACGGCGGCGCCTGGCCGTGATTCACGCACCCACCGGCTACGGAAAAAGCACCACGGCGGCACAGTGGCTCCGTCAGCTCGCCGACGAGGGCATCGCCACCGCATGGTTGACCGTCGACCGAGACGACAACAATCCGCTGTGGTTCCTCGCACATCTCATCGAAGCCGTCACCACCGCATTGCCGGCCGTGGCGACCGACTTGCGGGACACCTTCGAAGCACACGGTGACCACGCATGCCCGCACGTGCTGACAACGCTGATCAACACACTGCACGATCAGGACCAACACCTGGCCCTCGTCGTCGACGACTGGCATCGGGTCTCGGATCCCTCGAGTGTGGCGACGCTGACGTACCTACTGGACAACGGGTGCCACCACATCCAGGTCATCGTGACCAGTCGCAGCAAAACAGGACTGCCGATGAGCCGAATGCGCGTTCTCGACGAACTGGTCGAGATCGATTCGGCAGTACTGCGATTCGACGAAGAAGAAACACGCACCTTCCTCACTGAAACATCGGGAGTGGACCTGGCGACAAGTGACATCGCCAACCTGGCGAGGTCGACCGACGGGTGGGCCGCCGCCATCCAGCTGGCGTCGCTATCTCTGCGCTCGTCCGCGGACCCCGCCGGTTTCATCGAACACCTCTCGGGCCGCCACCAAGCGATCGGAGATTTCCTCGCCGAGAACGTCCTCGACTCCATCGACACGGACACACGCGCATTTCTGCTGGCCACCGCCATTCCCGACCGCATCTGCGCCGACCTCGCCTCCACCCTGACCGACGTGCGACGCGGACAGGCGATGCTCGAGCTGATCGAAGAACGCGACCTGTTCCTGCGCCGAGTCGACGACGAAGGACACTGGTTCCGCTACCACCACATGTTCGCCGAATTCCTACGCGGCCGCCTCGACACCGACTTTCCCGGACGATCGACGCAGTTGCATCGCTCCGCCTCCACCTGGTTCGCCGAGCACCACTTCCTCAGCGAAGCGGTCGATCACGCACTGCGTGCCGGCGATACGACCGGTGCGGCGGAACTGATCGAACGCGACGGGACGTATCTGCTCGAGCATTCGCAGATGTCGACGTTGCGTGGACTCGTCGACAAGCTGCCGATCGACAGCGCGGTATCGAATCCGCGGCTGCAGCTCGCCGCCGCCTGGTCGAACATCCTGCTCTACAACCCCGACCCGGCTCTGCAGGCACTCGACCGCGTCGATACCGCGCTCACCCACCGCAGCGACCCGGACACCCCCGCGCTGGCCGCCGAAGCGTCGGTGGTCAGAGCAGTCGTGGAATTGCGCGCCGACCGCGCCTCTCGCATCGACGACTTGGTGCGTCCGTGTCTCGATCGACCCGATGACCTCAGGCCGTGGGTCGTATCCGTCGCGGCGAACGTCGCGACGTTCGCCGCAATCTGCCAAGCGGACTATCGCGCCGCCTATGCCCTTCAGCAATGGGCCGCAACGTATCACCAGCGGAACAACGGGCCGTACAACTCGGTGCACGGACACTGTTGGGTGGGTATAGCCGCCTTCGAGCAACTCGACGTGAGCTTGGCGGAATCGAGTTTCCGAACCGCGATGAAGATCGCTCAGCAAATGGATGGACGTCGGTCGTACACAGCTCGGCTGGCCGGGGGCCTGCTCGGTGAAGTTCTGTACGAGAAGGGTCAGATCGTCGAGGCCGAGCGACTGCTCGACGACGGATTCGACCTCGGGCCACACGCGGGGGCCGTCGACTTGAAGATCACCCGGTACGTCGTCGGAGCCCGAATCAAAGCGATTCGCGGTGACCGTTCGGCGGCGGTTCAACGGCTGGACGAGGGCGCACGATTCTCCATGCAGATGCAGCTGCCGAGGCTCCACAGCGCCATCGTCAACGAAGCGGCGCGCCTGGATCTCGTCCTGCCGTCCTCAGATGCACAACCTGAGGACCTCACCTATGCCGAACGCGCCGAGCAAGTGTCCGGTCTCGACGAGGCGATCGCGCAGTACCGGGAGGAGGCGGCAATCCGGGGATTGGTGCGAACCGGATCCCCGGCGAATACCGACCTCGCATGCCAGTGGGCCAGAGAGTGGGTAGAGCGCCTCGCGGACAGCGAACGCCACCGGGCCGCGCTGCGGGCCCGCCGACTGCTGGCCGGCTGCCTCGCCGCATCCGGCCGCAGCGAAGAGGCCGGAAAGGTGCTCACCGGGGTGATAGCCCGCTGCTCGCAGGCCGGGTTGGTGCGGTTCCTCGCCGACGGGGGCGAACACGTCATGGACACCCTCCAACACATCGTCGACACCGACCATCCACCAACTCATCCGCCGCACTCGTCGGACGTGCCCCGCGACTTCTTGTTGGCGGCGCTCGCGGCTGATGCCGGCCTGACGTGAGACCCCCTACCGCAGGGGGGACACCGCATCGTCGGTGTCGTGTTGAACTGACCGTCGGGCCACGGTTCCCGCGGCAGAGAAGAGGATCAGGCCCGCCCCGATGGCGAGCCAGATGGCTGCCGTAAGCATGCCGATGCCAAATCCCCACGGGCTGACCCCCGAAGCGAGTGCCGGACCGGCGCTGGCACCGAGGAAGGTAAAGGATCCGTACAGTGCCGTTGCGCCGCCCGTTTCCTCCGGATGTACTTGCGCCAGAAGTGATTCGACGATGGCCGACGCCGTAATGGCGATGGCCGCCACGAGCACCAGCACCGTGATCGACAAGGCAACCAGGGAACCTGACAGAACCGATCCGCCCGCACCCATCGCCGCCACACCCATCGCCGCCACACCCATCGCCGCCACACCCATTGCCGCCGCGCCCCGGCGGGCCGGTCGGCACCGCCTCAGCACCCGACCCAGAAATGGAATGACGAGCAGTGCCGGCACGGTGGCCAATCGCAGCACCTGCAGGGCCTCGGGATTTCCGGCAATTGAAGGCGGCCCCACCAGCGAGATGGTGGTGAAGACGCTGACATACGCCCCGAGGAAAGTGGCTGCAGCACCAAACAGCGCGACCAACCGCCACCTGCCCAGAATCGTCACCAGGACTCCGAAAAGGCGCGTACCACCGGGGTGGTCCCTGGGCTGCGCCCTCGGAACCAACGCAGCAACTGCCACGGTTGCCACCACGAGCGCGCCTGCGCCGACCACAAAGACCGCAC
Organism: Rhodococcus sp. A14; assembly: GCF_011603105.1. Lineage (NCBI taxonomy): Bacteria > Bacillati > Actinomycetota > Actinomycetes > Mycobacteriales > Nocardiaceae > Rhodococcus > Rhodococcus sp. A14. The sequence goes on from NZ_JAAOQS010000066.1 coordinate 31,212, forward strand.
GCCAGCCGGCTGCAGCGGCGATCATCTGCGCGGCGACGGGAACGACCGCCGCAGCGGCGAGAAAACCGCTGGTCAAGCAGCTCAAAGCGAGTAGGCGGTGGCGCGGATCGATGCTCTCGGCGATATACGTGAACGCGGCCGGGGCGAAGGCGGCGGCTGCGCAGCCCTGCCCCGCGCGAGCGATCAACTCCAGAAGGAGCGTGGACGGCAGCGCTGCCAGCAGTGTGGTGACCGCGGCGGCGAACAGGCCGACCGTCATCACGGTATGCGGCCCGAACCGCGACGCCAGCGGCCCCGCGGCGAGGAAGCCGAGAGCATAGGCGACGCCGAACACAGTGGAGGTTGCCGTCACGTGCGCAGGGTCGACACCGAAGGTAGCGGCCATCTGCGGAAGTAGCGCCAGTACCGAGTACATCTGTCCCACAGCGGTGATGGCCGTAACGGTGAGAATGACGATTACTCGTCCGGACGGGGCATATCGATCCCGGACTACGTTGATCGGACCGATGTCGGTGTTCGGCTGTAGGCCCACACCGCCTCCTTCGTGCGTTCCCGATGGGTGAACCGTGTGATGGTCGCGCCTATCGCTTCGTGGTGGCCCAGTAGCACACCGGGCACGGATCGTGGGCCCCCATCAGCGGCGCCGGCGCAGGTCCATCCGGTAGCTGTAGCGGCGGGGATTGAGTCGCGAGGTGGTGAACTCGACCGGCCGCCCCCCGGCGTCGTGGTACAGCCGCTCGATGAGCAAGACGGCGTCTCCCGCCGAGCATCCGATCAGTTCGCTCTCCGCCTCCTCGGCTTGGGTGGCGTGGATATTCTGAGTTGCGGAGACGATGCTCTCGGGTAGTAATCGCTCTGCCGATTGAATGATCGTGCTGTCGGTCTCCCACAGTCCCCGCTCGATCACGTTGTCCGCCAATGAGGAAACCATGTAGTGCCGGGTCAAGGCGAAAGGCGCATGGTTGTAGCAGCGTTGGACGAGTGCGCAGCGGACGTCTGAGATATCCGCACCGAGGTGGCGGGCGATCGCGGGCTCGCTCACTCCCCGTCGGAAAGGCTCGAGTAACCGGGTGGTGGTGCCGGGCCAGCTCATGATTTCGTCGAGCGATCCGATTGCACGCTGGTAGCGACCTGAGTTCGTCTCGTGCCCAATCAAGTACGTGCCACTGCCCTGGACGCGGTGCACCATGCCCTCCTCGACCAGGTGACCGATCGCTTGCCGGATCGTGTGTCTGCTGACGCCGAAACTCTGCCGAAGTTGGTCTTCGGTGGGCAGCTTGTCACCCACGGCGTACTCACCGCGTTCGGCTCGCCGCCGAAGTTGTTCGGCGACGAGCCGGTACGCGGGACGCCTGAGATACGAATGCGTCTCCACAATCACGCCTGTCTGTCATTTCCTCGCGGAGGGTGCTTCCTCGCTGAACAGCGACACCCCGCGGGTCTCGGGCAGATACCGCAGCAGAAGCACGAACGACAGCGCTGCAATCGCGACCAGGTAGAGAGCGGGCGCGACGATGAGCGCTGCCGCAGCTGCGATGGCGGTGGCGATGAACGGGCCGGGCCCGCCGATGAGGGCCTGCGCGACGTTGAAGCCGATCGAGCTACCCGTCACCCGCAGTCGGGCCGGGAAGAGCTCGACCATGAGAACGCCGAGCATGACATTGGCCAGGGCCTCGAAGGCCGCGAAAATCACCAGGCCGATCAGGGCGAGGTACCAGGTGCCGGTCGAGAGCAGAACGAAGCAGGGGACGGCGGTCAGAGCAATGCCACCGGCGCCGAGCAGCATCGTGCGTCGGCGACCGATACGGTCGCCGATCATCCCTGCCACGGGGCACATGAGCGAGTAGATGAGCAACCCGAGCACCGCGAGTTCGAGGGCGGCGGTCTTGGTCATGTGGACCTCGACAGTGAGGAAGGTGACCACGAAGGTTGCAAGGTAGTAGAAGCCGAGGCCGGTCACCGCGGTGCAGACGAACACCAGGAGGATTCCGGATCGGCTGTGCTTGCCGGCGTTGCGCAGGGGGGCGTGCTCGACCTCGTGAGCGCGCTGGAGCTCCTGGAATACGGGAGTGTCCTCGAGCCGGAGCCGGACGTAGAGGCCGAGGACGGCCAGCGGGCCGGCGACGAGGAAGGGGACGCGCCAACCCCAGGTCGTCATCTGGTCGTCGGACAGCAGGGTGGTCAGCAGCAAGGTCACCGCACCCCCGGCCATGACCCCGATGCCGGCGCCGGCGGAGACCACACTGCTCCACAGCCCGCGTCGGCGGGCCGGTGCATATTCGACGAGGAAGGCAGCTGCGCCGGCGTACTCGCCACCCGCGGAGAATCCTTGGGCGCACCGAAGGAGCACCAGAAGAGCGGGAGCGGCAAGGCCGATCGTGGCGTAGGTCGGCAGGATGCCGATGCCGATGGTGCAGATACCCATGACGACGATTGCGAGTGAGAGCGCCGCACGGCGACCGGCGCGATCGCCGAAAGCCCCGATCAGCAGCCCCCCGAGCGGACGAAAGAGGAACGCGACGCCGAAAACGGCGAGGGAGGCCAACAGCGACGTAGTGGCGTTCCCGGACGGAAAGAACAGCGCCCCGATGGTCGCGGCCAGAAACCCGTACACCGCGAAGTCGAACCACTCGAGGAAGTGGCCGATGCCCGCGGCGACGGCCACGCGTCGAGACACGTGGGGTGCCAGCGTCCCCGATGAGGTCAGCGCATCAGTCGTCGGTGCATCTCCCGCAATCGTGGGGGGTAACGGCGATACAGGGGGTGGGTTCGTCATCGAGGTCTCCTCGGGAAGCGTCGTGGACTTCTTTCGCCACGACGTGAATTTGGTCCTGCGGGAATCTGATCGGTCTTTTGGCGCGCCCATGATCCTCCGCCTGGCAGCTCGCAGTGAAGTAAGCCACAGTTGTACGGATGACTTGAAGCTAGTCAGGGTCGGTGCTTGCGTCAACCCCTCAAAAGTTGCGCGCCGGCCGCTGGGCGGGAACTGGCCGATGAAAATGCTGTGAACTGGCAATTGAATGCCCACTGGCGTCTAGTCCATGGGCGGAATGGGAAGGGGTCGGTTTCCATTCGCGTCATGATTGACAGATGTAAGACTTCGCAATAGTGTCTCAAGTCATACGGACAAATTGTGGCGACGGCGGGGATCGGATCCGCGTCCGCGGGCGGCTCCCACAGGAACCGCAACTGACGTGTCCACGAATCATGGAAGGGAAGTGCGCATGTCTGGCAGCACGATCGCCGAACGACTCGGTGTCTTCGCCGCAGGTCTGGAGGTCGATGCGCTTCCACAATCGGTCGTCGAGCGGACGACAGGGTGCCTCATCCACGCGTTGGCGGTGGGGATGGCCGGGTCTGCGGCCGGCTTCGGTCGACAGGCCGAGCAGGCCAGCCCTGGAGTGAGTTCGCCTCCGAACCTGGAGGGATACGCCCGCTCGCTGGTGACCGGGCAATGGCATCCGGCCTCGACGGCGGCCTTCATCAACGGAGTGCATCTGCATGCCCGGGCGCAGGAAGACACACACGGTACTTTTCATCCGGGAGTGAGCGTCATCCCCGCAGCCCTGGCGGCCGCAGAGTCCAGCGCTGTCGACGGCCGGACCCTGCTGGCGGCGGTGGTCGCGGGTTACGAGGTGGGTATTGCACTGTCGGGGCCGCTCACGGACCTGACCACCCCGCCCTTTCGTGCGACGGCGGTCTTCGGGCCGGTGGCTGCCGCCGCTGCCGTCGGGCGGATCCGCGGCCTGAGCGGCGAACGCATGACCTCCGCACTGGCGATCGCCGCATCGATCTCGGGCGGCACGTCCGAATCGTTCGGTGCGGGAACCGACGAGTGGCATTTCCAGTCGGGGATCGCGGCGACGAGCGGGCTGATGGCAGCGCAACTCGCCGAAACCGGTGTCGCGGGGTCCCGGACGGCGTTCGAGGCCGAAGCAGGATTCCTCGACTGCTTCTCGCGATCGCGGGAGGCAGCGGAAACACTCGCCCGTGACCTCGGCCGGTCCTGGAACATCCTCGACGTCACCTTCAAGCCGTACCCGGTGTGTGCGTTCAATCAGGCGCCGGCCATGCTCGCGGTGCGGCTTCGCGAGTCCGGTCTCCGCGCCGACGAGGTCGCGTCGATCCGGCTGCGGATGAACGAACGCGAAGCCACCTATCCGGGCATGCCCTCGCGGGGGCCCTTCGCCAGCACCTCACAGACACTCATGAGCGCCAGATTCGCCTTCGCGACCGGTCTCGTCCAAGGCGACATCACCTACGACCTGCTGCAACAGTTCACCGATCCCCAGGTGCTCGACCTCATCGGCAAGATCGACCTCGTCGCCGAGCCGGGACGCTCAGCGAAAACCGCACACGCTACCGTGACCCAGATCGACGGCACCACGGTCCACGACGCCATCGAGGACTCCGATGCGATGCTGTCGTGGCACATGGACGGCGTCGTCCGCAATGCCGAACGCCTCGCGACCGAGATTCCGTTGGTGACAGAGGAATTGGAGACCTTGGTCGACAGCGTGGCCACGTTGCCGCAGGCGTCCTCCGTCGACCCGTTGATCCGGTCGGCACTGGCGGGAATCTCCGTCGGAACGTGAGGACAGCATCCCCACATCCTCCTTGATGTGCGCGGTACCTCGAAGCCGATACCGCGGCCCCAATTGACAGTGCCGGGCACTCGGTCCGGCCGTGAAACGAGAAAGAGCACTATGACCGAGAACGTCGTTGCCACCGCCGAGAGACGAAACAGCGAACTCCAACACCGAAAGATGTACATCGACGGCGAATGGGTCGATGCGATTTCCGGTGAGGTTTTCGAGACCGTCAACCCGTACAACGGGCAGGCCTGGGCCACTGCACCACTCGCTGGACCGGCCGACGTGAAGAAGGCCGTCGAGGCCGCACGCCGGGCGCTGTCCGGGCCGTGGGGATCGATGTCCGCGGCGCAGCGAGGTGTCCTGATCCGCAGGTTGGCGGCGCTGATCGAGCCCCAAGCAGAGGAGCTCGCGCGCATCGAGACCACCGACAACGGCAAGGTCATCCGCGAGACACGCGGCCAGATGGCCGGGCTACCGGCGACCTACGAATTCTTCGCCGGCGCTGCCGACAAGATTTTCGGTGACACCATCTCCGCGCCCCAGACGAACTTCTTCACCTACACCCGCCGCGAGCCGATCGGCGTGGTCGCCGCAATCTTGCCCTGGAACAGCCCGCTGTTCCTGCTGGCGAGCAAGCTCGCGCCCGCCCTGGCCGCGGGATGCACATTTGTCGCCAAGCCGGCCGAGCAGACGCCGTCGTCCACCCTCGAGTTCGCGAAACTCGTTGATGAAGCCGGTTTCCCGCCTGGAGTGTTCAACGTCGTCACCGGCGCCGGAGCCACTGGAGCCGCGCTGACCGCCGAACCCGGGGTGGACAAAGTCACCTTCACCGGATCGACTGCCACCGGAATCGCGGTCATGAAGAGCGCCGCCGACCACATCGCGGAGGTCACCCTCGAACTCGGCGGCAAGTCCCCGAACATCATCTTCCCCGACGCCGACATCGATGCGGCCGTCAACGGGGTGATGGCAGGAATCTTCGCCGCCACCGGTCAGACCTGCATCGCAGGAAGTCGGTTGCTGGTCCACGAATCGATCCGCGACGCCGTCGTCGAACGGCTCGCCCAGCGCGCACCCCAGATCAAGATGGGTGATCCGCTCGACATCGAAACCGAAATGGGCCCCATCGCCTTCGCCGAGCAACTCGAGAAGGTTCGCTACTACGTCGACCTCGGAGTCAGCGAAGGCGCCACGGTGGTGTGCGGCGGAGAGCGTCCGCAAGACACCGACCTGGCCGACGGGTACTTCTTCCAGCCCACCATCCTCAGCGGCGTCGACAATTCGATGCGCGTGGCACGGGAAGAAATCTTCGGACCGGTGCTGTCGGTCATCACCTTCACCTCGGAAGAGGAGGCGGTCCAGATCGGCAACGACACGACCTACGGACTCGCCGCGGCGGTGTGGACCAAAGACATCCAACGCGCACACCGCGTGGCGCACCGCCTCGAGGCCGGCACGATCTGGGTCAACTCCTACCGTGTGCTCGCCAACAACGTCCCCTACGGCGGCTTCGGCCAGAGCGGCATCGGCCGCGAAAACGGCATAGAAGGCCTCGACGCGTACCTGCAGACCAAATCCATCTGGGTCGAACTCACCGGCGAAAGCCGCGACCCCTTCAAACTCGGCTGAGCCCACGAGGAGAACAAACTGATGACTACCACCTTCGACATCCCCAAGACCAGCCGGGCGGCGGTGCTCACCAAGCACAGCGAGCCGCTCGAGATCCGCGAAATTCCAGTGCCTCAGACCCTCGAACCGGGCGCACTCCTGGTCCGAATCGAAGCCGCGACGGTGTGCGGATCGGACCTGCACCTGTGGGACGGCTCCCTCGGCGGCAGCCAAGCGCTGGATCTGCCCGTCATCCCCGGACACGAAATGGTCGGCCGGGTAATCGCATTCGGTGACGGCGCCGAGCGGGACACCTTCGGTACACCGCTCGAGATCGGCGATCGCATCTGCTTCACCCACGCCTCATGCAACCAGTGCGAGCACTGCCGGTTCGACAACCAGCCCACCCTGTGCACCAACCGCCAGTACTACATGTTCACCAACTGCGAACGTCCCCCGTATCTGGTCGGCGGCTTCGCCGAATACGCCTACGTCTTCCCCAACTCGGGACGAGTGCGCGTGCCGGACGAGGTGGAAACCTCCTGGGCATCAGCGGCCAGCTGCGCATTGCGAACGGTCGTGCACTCCTTCGAGCGCATCGGCAAGATGAACCCCTGGGAAACCGTCGTCATCCAGGGCGCCGGCCCGCTCGGTCTGTTCGCGACCGCCCTCGCCGATCACCTCGGCGCCGGGCGAATCATCACCATCGGCGCCCCCGACAACCGCCTGGCCATCGCCAAGCAATACGGCGCCACCGACCTCGTCTCCGTCGCCGAACACCCCGAACCCGAAGACCGAATCGCCGCGGTCCGCGACCTGCTCGGCGGCCACGGCGCCGAAGTTGTCTTCGAATTCTCCGGCGCACGCACCGCATTCCCGGAAGGCTTGGGAATGATCAAAGAAGGCGGCCGCTACATGGTCACCGGCCAGATCGACGGCCCCGGCAAGGAAGTCCCGGTCCGGCCCGGCTTCATCACCCGACAGCAGCTGACCATCATGGGGACCTGGTCCGGACACATCGCCGAGTACCGCAAGGCACTCGAATTCATGAAGAACACGCACGGCAAGTACGACTTCGGTGCACTGGTCCCGAACCGGTACCGGCTCGACCAGGCCACCGAGGCGCTGACGCGGATGCGGGCGCAAGAGGACATCAAGCCGATGCTCGTCCCGCACGGAACCGAAGGAATCTGACGTGAGGCCCCTCGACGGCATTCGTGTGCTCGAGATGGGCCAGTACATCGCCGCCCCCTACTGTGCGATGATGCTGGCCGACCTGGGCGCGGAGGTCATCAAGATCGAGCGGCCCGACGGCGGCGATCCGCGCAGAATCTATGATCCGCTCGAGCAGACCGAGACCGGGTCCATGAGCGGCGGGTTCCTGAGCTACAACCGCAACAAGAAGTCCGTCACCCTGGACTTGAGCGCGGAGAGTGACCGAGCACGGTACCTGGCTTTGGCGGCGACCGCCGACGTCGTCGTAGAGAACCTTCGCCCCGGGGCAGTCGACCGCATGGGAGTGGGATACGACGCGCTCAAGGAGATCAATCCACGCCTGATCTACTGCGCCATCAGCGGATACGGGAGGTTGTCGACACATCGGGGTGAATTCGCCGAACGGCCGGCCTTCGACACCGCAATCCAGGCGATTGGTGGGCTGATGGCGGTGACCGGAGAACCGGGGGGCCCGCCGTTGCCGACGGTGACCGGTTTCGCGGACGTCTTCACTGCCGTGCATGCCACCGTCAGCGTGCTCGCCGCTCTTGAGGGCCGTCACCAGTCCGGTACGGGTACGTTCGTCGATCAGAGCATGTACGACTCGGTGGCGTCCCTGCTCGAACGCGAACTCATGCTGTGGGATTTCACGGGCGAGCATCGAGTGCGCGGGGTGGATCGGTATTCGCCACTCGGCGCTCTCGAAGCCGAGGACGGTTATGTTGCACTGATTCTGCCCACCCATGAGATGTGGCGGCGGCTGTGTGTGGCAATCGAGCGGCCCGACCTGCTCGACCATCCGCTGCTGGACTCCGTCGTTCACCGGGCCGAGAACTTCGCATCGGTGATCCGCCCAGAAGCCGAACGGTGGACACGGTCCCGCACCCGCCGCGAGATCGTCGAGCACTTCGCCGCGCATGGGCTTCCCGCCGGAGAAACCCAGACCATCGACGAGCTCTACCAGTGCCAACACCTCGACGCGCGTCGCATGTTCCTCGAGATCGACGATCCGCATGCCGGTCGCCGTCGGATGATCCGGACACCGTTCCTGACCGACATCTACGAGGAGCCGCGCACCGACTCCGCGCCCCAGCTCGGCGAGCACAACGACGAACTGCTTACGGAGGTGGAACCGACCACCGCCTGACGCACCCCGCCGACATGCAGGCGGCGGCGGGGACACCAGTACCGCCGCGATTAGCCCGACATCCGTATCGCGGCCGTGTTCTGGTGACGGAAGTCCGTCGGCGGCCTGACTCCGGCGCCGGACGGACTGAGTATGGAGGTGTGATCGCAAACGGTCACACCTCCATACTCGATTGATCAGTATCAATTTTCGAGCTACAGATGTCGAGATGGACTCTGTGGCCACGAATGCTCTGGTTTCGCAGTAGATCACCAATGCGGAGCGGCCCCCGTTGAAGATTCATCCGGACGAGCACTAGTGTGGTGGATGGAACCCTGCCGGCCGCATCAGGGAGAAGGAGGGGCCCGTGGTGACGAACAAGGTAGCTCCCGCGGAGCGTGGTGTGCCGGCGTACAAAGTGCTGGCCGAGAAGTTGCGGACCGACATCGAGGCCGGTGTCTACTCGGTCGGACGGAAGATGCCCACCGAAAGCGTGCTGCAGTCGGTCCACAACGTCAGCCGTCACACGGTCCGCGAAGCCCTGCAGATACTGCTCTCCGACGGGCTGATCTACCGCGTGCAGGGCAGCGGAACCTATGTGAGCGGCCGCCAACAGGACACCCGGGGCCGCTACGTCCGCTCGATCGGATCCCTCGACGAAATCATCGTCTGGCCCGACACGAACACCGAGGTGATCGAACCATTCACGGTCGTCGTCGAGCCCTCCATCGCGTCCCGATTGGAATTGCCGTACATCGAGGTCAGCAAGGCCACCGTTCGCCGTTCCTTTGAGGGGATCCCCTTTGTCCTAACGCGCCACTACGTCGAACCCGACCTCGGTGCGAAACTGGCCGCGGAGGGGGTCCCGTCGGTCGGCGAGGGAACCGTGATCGGGGCGGCAGAAAAACTGCTCACCAAGCCGATCATGGGCGCACGGCAAGAGATCACCGCCATGAACGCCCCGGAGTACGAAGCCGAACTGATCGGATGTCAAGCAGGAGACGCCATACTGCTAATCGAGCGTCTCTACTACGACGCGGACGGGAAATTCGTCGAATTCACGTCCTCTCACTTCAATCCGCGCCGGTACTCGTACCGCATGGAATTGCGGCGGCGAGGAGCCTGAGCACGAGGAAGTGAACGTGTGACTCGCGGCCGTTATAGCGCATGGCGGCGAGCCGCACATTTCCTTGTTGAGTGAACGATTGGGACGCTGTAAGTGGCCCTGGTTGGCCCCTTGTACAACCGTCCGAAGTCCGCATTGAGTGTCGACATCGCGCGCCCTCGCGCGCCTCTCGACGACTAAACGCTGCCACAGAGCTGTTCGCTACAGTTTTTTCGCGCTCGGCTCCTCCGGGCAGGACGTCACCGTCGAGTTCAGTTTCGCCTCGGTTGTATCCAGCAGCGACTGGACCCGTAAGAACACAGCATCGTCGATCTCGTGTCGTTCAAACATGGTCAGAAGCCGACTGCGCTGGGCAGCGAGGATCGCCCGGCGCATCGTCAGTATCTGTATCTGGAGCGATACCGGGTCCTCCTGCCGGACAGTCAGTGCGCGCAGGTGCTCCTGAAGCTCGGCGTCGAGCCGATCGGCAGGGAGGGGGGCGGTGTCGCGCTGAGCCGGGTCCGTCACATACCGCAACCCTTCCTCGGTCAGAGCGATTTCCGCTGTCCGCTGTCCGGCAGAGTCGTCGACGGAGTCATAGTGGGCCCATTTGATCACGCGCGGCAGGGACATGCCCTGCCCGAACAGGGTCACAACGATGACACCAGCTGTGATGAACACGATCAGGCTCTTGTACTCGAAGGGACGCCCATCTGCCGTGGTGTCGGGAACAGCGAGCGCGCCGGCCAGCGATACCCCGCCACGGACACCGGACCATGCGAGCGGAAAACGCTCACGCACACTGATCCGGCGTGAAACTTGACTACCGCGGCGGTCGATAGCCCGAAACACGGAAGGCATCGTGTAGAAGTACAGCAGCCGACAACCGATCACGCCGAAACCGGCCAAGACAACCGCTGCCCACCCTACCAATCAACGATTGAGGCGCCAGATCATCTACAGCGGAGGGGATTTGAGTACCCACCAAGACGAACAGTCCCGAATTGAGGACATACGTAGTCAGTGACCAAAAAGGCTGAGTTTGCATTCGAGTGGCTGGCGGAATTACACGCGGTCCACGCCGGGCAAGCAGGAAACTCGCCGTCACGACAGCAATGACACCCGAGGTATGTATCTGCTCTGCAAGCAGGTACACCACAAACGGCGTCAAGACGCTGAGCACACTCGATAGCATCCAGTCTCGGAGAAACCGGTGAGCGACCAGTGCGGTCCCGGCGACCGCGACACCGAACACCACCCCGCCAAGATAGCTTGCGGCGAAGGCCCAGCTGATGTGCAGCAGATCGAGATGGCGCGCGCCGATCGCGACCGGGACGGCGGTGGCCAGAAGCGCCAGCGCAGTCCCGTCGTTGATCAGGCTCTCCGCTCGCAGCAACGTCATGAACCGGGGCGGTAGGAGGTGAGCCAGCGCGGCAATGGCGGCGGCATCGGTCGGGGCAAGCACGGCCCCGACGACGAACGCAACCGCCCACGGAATGTCCAGGATCCAATGCAGGCAGGCGGCCACTGCGGCGGTCGTGGCAACCACGAGCACGACCGCCAGCAGAACCACAGAGCGGGCATCGCGACTCGCCGTTCGCGTAGAGGTCGTCAGAGCCTCCCAGTACAAGATCGCAGGAAGGAACAGGACGAGGACCCACTCGGGGGGCAACTCGAAAGCAGCAATAGTCGGGTTCAACCCAGTAGGCAGCCACCGAGCAGCAGGGCGGCCGGTTGGACCATCCGAATCCGAGCGCCCCATACGGTGAAGATGATGACCGTACCGAGCACTGCGACGAGTAGTTGAATCGACTGCAATGGTCACCTCATGGCTATTGAGTGCTGCGGGGTACGTGCTTTCTGCGCTGGCGGAAGGTGTGGGTCGGCCGCCAGACAGACGTTGTCGGACCCGCCTCGAGGCGGGTCCGGAATGAGATTGCACGACGGGGGTCGGAGACCCACGTCGTGTTCGTCCCTCTTTGATCCAGTGGGGACCTTTCCCGCCCTCGGGTTGCCCGGGGGCGGGAACGGTGGTGTGGGTGGGTTTAGATGGCTTGTGCGGTGGGGAGGATGGTGATTTCGGTGAGGTTGACGTGCTTGGGGACGGCGGTGAGGAAGGCGACGGTTTCGGCGACGTCTTCGGATTGGAGGACGTCGATCTGGTCGATCAGGTCGGCCATGAGTTTGCTGGCGTCGGGGTCGGTGACGTGGTCGGGCAGTTCGGTGTCGACCATGCCGGGTTCGATGGTGGAGACGCGGACGTTTTTTCGGCCGAGTTCGGTGCGCAGTAGGCGGGTGAGCTGGCTGATGTAGGCCTTGGTGCCGGAGTAGACCTGGAACTTTTCGAGGACGCGGGTGGCGGCGATCGAGGAGGTGGTGATCAGGTCGGCGGGTTTGTCGTCGGCGGCGGCCTGGACGAGGGGTTCGACGAAGGCCTGGATGGTGTTCATCACGCCCTTGATGTTCAGGTCGATCTGGGTGTCCCAGTCGTCGACCTTGAGGTCGACGATTTCGGAGATCAGCTGGACGCCGGCGTTGGCGAAGACGAGGTCGACGGGGCCGAGTTCGGTGGTGATGCGGTCGGCGGTGGCTTGCAGGGCGGTGCGGTCGGTGACGTCGGTGGTGACGGCGATCGCGGTGCCGCCGGCGGCGTTGATGCGGTTGGCGGTGGTGGTGATGCGGTCGGTGCGGCGGGCGAGGAGGGCGACCTTGGCGCCGAGTTGGGCGAGTCGTTCGGCGGTGGCTTCGCCGATTCCGCTCGAGGCGCCGGTGACGACGGCGATGCGGCCGGTGAGGGGGGTTCCGGTCAGGACCTGGCTCATGGGGTGTGTCTCCTTGACGGTGGTGTTTCGAGGTGTGGTTCCTCGGGGTACGGATTCCATCGTCGGCGTGATCGGGGTGGGCGAACAGGCCGCGGTCTGCCTAGGTGCGCCACACCCAGGCAAACCGCAAAACCGTTACCCAATTCATCCGTACGTATCCTCCCTATGATTAGCGGTGCGGTCACAGTGCAACCGATGAAACTGTGTGTTAGTAGATGTTTTGACTGATCAGTGCATGTTCTCGCTCACTCCATCAGGCGTGCTGCAAACCAAAAACCAACCGGATGAATAGTGTCGAAGGAGACTGTGGTGAATGAGATCGCTACGCGGCGGCGGTCAGTGCTGATCGCGCCCGGTTCCGACAAATGGAAGGCGCGCAAGGCGCTGGCCTCGACCGCAGGGGAGGGTGGGTCTCGACCTTGAGGACTCCGTCACCGCCGAAACAAGGAGCAGGCCCGCGACCTCGTGCGCCGACTGGTGACCGAGACCGACGCGCGAGGGCAGTGTGTCGGTGCGGGTGAACGGGCTGACCACCCCCCTGGACACGGGACGACCTCGCCGCGTGCGCCTGGCCTGGCCTGGCGAACATCGTGCTCCCGAAGAACGAGACCGCACGCGACCTTGAGATCGTCGATGAGGCGCTGACCGGCATCGACGCGTACCGCACGCGGGTGCCGGGCACGCATTTCGATGCCGGGCTCGGGGCGGTGTTCGGCAGCAGCGGCGACATGGTCTCGAGCGCCCCGAAACTGGCGCGGCTCAAGCTCAAACATCGCCGCCACCCACCACGAACGGGTCAGTGCCGCCGGCCGCCTCGTCTACGGCGGCACATGATCGGCATCGCCTCGGCCAGGCCACCCGTGTCCTCCCGAACCTGGTGAACGGTCCTGGGCTGGACCTCCTGCGATCACACCGGGCCGGTCTCCGAAGGCGACATTCGCACAGGCGAACTGCAGGTCGAAGGCACCGACGCCCTCGGCGACCGTGAGGTCCTGCACCTTCACTCACTGGTGTTTCTCACACACCGCGACCGCACCGACGCCTCCGTCCTCGACTGGCGGTTCTCCGCCCTCACGGCTTGAGTCTGAAGTGCACGACCCCGATGAAGCCGCTGGGTGGTTCGGCGCTCGGCCTGCTTTCGTATCTAATCCATTGACGCGGTGGGTCGGTCCGCCTGCCCAGCGGGCTGTGCGCTACGTACACCGGCATCGATGCGGTGTGTCGCCAGGTCGAGCAGACGGGTCTCGCCGAGCGAGCCGGGCTCGACCTGGTACACCAGAAGCTGATGACCGGGCGCGCTTGGGACACCGAATGCGTGAAATTCGATCGTGAGCTCGCCGGCGGTGGAATGGCGCAGTTGTTTGACTTCATGAGTCTTCGGCTGTACCTCATGTCGGGCCCACAGCTCGCAGAAACGAGGGCTTCCGGCCTCGAGCCGGGCGATGAGGTCGGTGAACCGGTGAGGAGTCGAGGAGAACTTGGCGGTCGCTCGTAGACTGGCGACCGTTGATTTCGCCGACTCCTCCCAATCGACAAAGAACTCACGGGCGGCCGGATCACAGAAAACCATCTCCACGAGATTGGTCGTATCAGCGAACGGTTCGAACAGCGCCACCGCCAGGGAGTTCATCGCCGAGATGTCCAAGACCGGATCGAGTACGAACGCGCCGGAGCGCTCCCAGGACTCCATCAAACGCAGTAACGCGGGATCGACCTCCCGGCGAAGCTCGGCACCGTCGAGTCGCCACGCCACACCTGCCAGCGAGTAGAGGTGCCGACGTTCCTCGAAAGTAAGAACCAGAGCCTTACTGAGCCCCTCGAGGACCGCTTGGGACGGGTGACGTTCACGGCCCTGCTCCAGCCGGCGGTAGTAGTCAGGACTGACATCGGCTAGCATGGCCACTTCGTCCCGGCGTAACCCCGGCACTCGCCGAGGTCCCGCGGACGCAAACGGAACAGAATCCGGTGATGCAGCAGCACGTCGGGCCCGCAGAAATTCCCCCAACTCAGTGCTCGCCATGGCTTGATTCTAAGGCAACCGGTCAAGTTCCAAGGGGGGTGTGAAAGGGCCACGCGACCATCAGCTGAACCCTGAAAACTATAGGTAATCAACCTGATCGGAAGGAAAACCGCATGACTGGTCCGGATCAATTCTCCCCGTACCCAATTTCCAAAGTGCACAGACTGATCGAGCCAGGCCCTGTGATCACGATTTCGACGTCCGACGGACGGCATGACAATCTGATGACAAATGGTTTCAACATGCCCGTGCAACATGGCGGTCTCATCGGATTCGTGCTCGGCCCGTGGGACTACAGCTTCGACACGCTGCGCGACACCCGCGAGTGCGTCATTGCAATCCCGGCCATCGAACTCGCTGAGCAGGTCGTCGACGTCGGGAACGTATCCGGTGCGGACGTCGACAAGTGGGAGCGTTTCGGCCTCACCCCGCTGGCATCGGCATCCGTTGCGGCCCCCCTCGTCGCGGAGTGCTTCGCGAATATCGAATGCCGCGTCGTCGACGATCGCCTCGTCGATGACTACGGACTCTGGATTGTCCAGGCCCAGCATGTGTGGGTGGACGATTCGAAGCGAGGCACGGGCGAGATCCATCACCGCGGCGACGGAACGTTCTCCGAGAACGGTGAGGCGATCGACCTCCGTGAGCGGATGACGAAGTGGCCATCGTTGATCGACTAGTCAATATCCCGGCACCCGTGTGCAGCCCCGTTTCAAGCTCAGCAAATGGGAGCAGGAGTGGGGGTCGGTAGCCGCGCGACGTCAGTCGGGCGAACTTGCTTCCGCCTCCCGCCGCTCCCGGTCCCTGGTCGCAGTGAGCGAACAAAGCAACTTCAGCGCCTGATCACTCGGGGACCCGCGCTCCGCCTGATAAATCACCAACTGTTGTCCCGGCTTGTCACGCACATCGAAAGCTTGAAACGTCAAGCTCAACGTTCCCACATCGGGATGAACGAGCTCCTTCGCATCCAGTGTCTTGCCCCGCACCTGCCCCTCTTCCCAGTACTGGCGAAACGCGGGGCTGGCCGCCGACAGCTCATCGACCAACTGGGTGAGACGAGCATCATCCGGGTCGTGGCCGACGGCCAAACGTAATGTTGCGACGGTGGCCTGTGCCGCGCGATGCCACTCGGCGTAGAAAGACGCTCCCGCTGGATCGGTAAACACCATCCGCAGCAGATTGTCAGCAGCGGTGAACGGCGAGAAGAGCGCTTCGGCGAGCCGGTTGCACGCGAGAATGTCGAGTGTCCGATTCAACACGAACGCCGGAGTCGAGTCGTAGGTATCCATCAACTGGAGAAGTGCCGGACTGACCGACTCCCGTGCACTGGACCCGCGGGCGCTCGGCACCAGCCGGGCCAACCGGTACAGGTGCATTTCCTGGTCGGCATCGAGGCGCAACGCGCGCGAGAGAGCATCGAGCACCTGAGCGGACGGATTACGTTCGCGCCCTTGCTCTAAGCGGGTGTAGTAATCGGAGCTCAGTCCCGCAAGGATCGCGACTTCCTCACGTCGAAGGCCTGAAACTCTTCGAGTGCCATAGCCGTGAATTCCTGCGTCCTTCGGTGAAACCTGAGCACGACGTGACCGAAGGAAATGTCCGAGTTCGCTGGAAGGCATTTCCCAATGTTAGTTCTGAATTGCCTGGTAGTGGGTGGGTGCACTGCACCCACGACAGACGGGCCGGTCTTCGGCGACAGTGGAACCATCGCCGACGCCCAGCGTCCGGCGCGGAATCCGGACCACACGACCCACAGCAACCACGAAAGGATCCGAGGAGCATGTTGACAGTTCATGCAGAAGTTCGTACCCCGCTGGACCAGAAGTTGGTGTGGGGGAGAATCGGAGACTTCTTTGCCATCCATCGTTGGCATCCCGATGCCGAACACACTGCACGCGACGACAGCCGGAACAGCGTCCGCTGCGTCGCTCTGCAAGGTGGTGGTGAGGCGATCGAAGAACTGATCAATCAGACCGAGCAGTCGTACAGTTACAAGATGGTTGGTGGGTCCATTCCCGTATGCAACTACCAGGCAACCGTTGCCGTCGCCCGGGACGGCGAGTCAGGGGAGACCGTTGTTTCCTGGGACGCCGAGTTCGACGCCGACGGAATCCCTGCCGAGCAGGCTCGCCAGCTCATCACCGGCTTCTACGAAGGCGGGTTGGCTGCCGCCGTGCGGTGACGTTTCGGAGCATCCGCGACCCGAGAGGACGCCGTTCTTCACGAACTGTCCTCGAAATGACGCCCCGGAAACGTTTGTGATGACGCCCATCCGAGGATGGTCTGCAAAACGCGGCAGCATCGGGCCGGACCGGCCACGGGACAGGCGGTCAACTCGCCGCTGTATCTTATAGCGGGCAAAGGATAGTCCTCAGCACTGTCTGTGGTAGCAACCGGACCGCCCAGCCTGGCTGCAGATACGGCGTCGCTTCCGGGTTTCATCATCCTCGGTACGCTTGTGCCCGTCACAGCGAGCACACAAGGCAGATCAGGGGGAGGACGTACGCAGATGTCACCAACCCGTCCAACTAGTGTTGTCCAGCCGGGCCACAGCGTCTGCGACCAAATGCCGTGTATCTGAGGGCGATATCGGCAATCGGCATGACGACATCCGGAAATTGACGAGTGGTCTGAGGTGGCCGTCTCGTCGGGAGACGACCACCTCGGTCCGGCCGAACTACTGTGCGCTCGCGGCGGGGCGAACGACAATCTCGTTCACGTCCACATCCGCCGGCTGATCGATGGCGAACGCGATCGCATTGGCTATCGCCGCGGCCGGAAGTGCGACGGCGCGGTATGCCTTCATGTCTTCGCGTGCCATGTCGTCCGAAATGCTATCCGCTAATTCAGATTCCGTCACACCTGGAGAGACGACGGTGACACGGACATCGCCTGACGATTCTTGTCGCAGCCCTTCGGAGATCGCGCGCACCGCAAACTTCGTCGCGCAGTAGACCGCCGCTGTCGGCACCACTTCGTATGCCCCGACGGATGCGATGTTGACGAAATGTCCATTACCTTGTGCCCGCATGACCGGTAGTGCTGCGGCGATGCCATTGAGAACGCCACGAACATTCACGTCGAGCATCCGGTTCCACTCGTCGATGTTCAGCGCGGCCAGCGGCGACAGGGGCATGACTCCGGCGTTGTTGACCACTACATCGACGCGACCGAAACGCTCGCGGGCAGTCTCCACGAAGGACTGGACGTCGGCTACGTCAGTGACGTCCAACTTGCGGAATGCTGCACCGCCGTTGGCATCGCCAATCTCCTGGACCAAGTGCTCGAGTCGTTCTGTGCGCCGTGCGCCGATAAAGACGTGGTGGCCGTCGGCGGCTAACTTCCGCGCTGTCGCCTCCCCGATCCCACTACTTGCCCCCGTGATCAGGACTACCTTGTGCTCGCTCATGACTGCTTGTCCTCTCGGTATAGGACGAGATGCTCGTGGAACAGCACCCCGTCACTGATGTCTCCTGTTGCGGTAAAACCAAGGTCGTCGATGTAGTCGAGATGGTTTCCTGTCACCGTGTAACTTCCGGTGTACGCACCCAGCCGTGTGCCACGCGCCTCGTCGTACCGCCCATCCGCACGCAGTTCCTGGCGAATGAAGCCGTCTGCTGTCACCCACATGCCGATGACATCTGCCCGGTCGATGGTGGTTCCGGATTCATCCATCACGATCCTCTCTCACAACTTGGTGATCCAATTCTTGCGAGAAGTGGGATGCGTAGACAGGACGCAGCTCGACTAGGTGCCGCGCACCCAGTCAGGTCGCGACCTCGCGCGACGCGTGGGACATATCAAACCGATGGGGCGGAGATCACGCCTTCCACCCTGGGGCGCACAGAGAGGTTGCCGGGCAGCCTGGCATCGATGACCTGCGCACACGGCGTCGCGAGAGTGCGGCGATGGACCTCGGTTGCTCACACCCGCGGTCCTCGGCGCGATCGACACCGGCGTGCCACCACATGACGGAACACCGTAACTGCAACAATACGATCCGAATCACCGCGATGTATTCGACCAAACAGGCCCGCTACGAGTACATCGTCACAGACAAGGGGCGTGACCACGCCCGGTCATCGTGGCCTTGTACCTTTGGGGGACCAAGAACGCGGCGGACGGCCCGCAACGTCGTCCTGGTCGATCAGGTCACCGGATCGGAGATCGTCCCCGAGTTCGTCGATCACTACAGTGGCCGGCCGCTGTCCTCGATGAGGGCCGAGTTCGTCGCCGGTCCGGACGCGTCCGAGGACATGCGACGCAGGCTCGATCCGGACAGGCGGGCGTGCCCGGCGGGACCGCCACAACGCTCGAAGCTCGCCAAGACCCTAGGTCATCCGCATGGTGGATGCGGCGAATGACGTTGCAGGGAAATCTTTGTGCGGCGCGGCCGCGCGCTCGGAACTCGGCCACGCCGAGGTCGTGTTCACCATCCCGCCGAATCGGTGCGGCAGGCCACCTCGACGGCCTTGGCGGTCCTGGAGACCTCCCCCTGGCCGTTGCGGTCGCTGCGGGTGCTCACCACCGCCGATTTCGATCGCCTCACCGACGCGATGGACCTCCGCCGCTGGTGTCGGTGCAGGAGGCCGCCGACGGCCTCGTCAATGACCCGCCAGGGCGTACTGAAGGCGATCAAGGGCAAGGTGCTGCCGGCCACCCGTGTCGGCGGTACCTGGGTGCTCCAGCAGTCCGTGGTCGAGGGCGCCCGCGCCCGCCGCGGCGCATAGCCACCGACAGCCCGACCGGGGGTGACCATCCCGGGGCGTCGGGACCTTCCGGGCGGCTCAGAAAGGCCGACACAGAAAACGGTAATCGGTCGGATAGAGCCGAATCAGTGGTTGAAGATTTTCAGCCCCGGGCGCTGAACGGGACACCCTCGGGGACGCCTCCGGACTCAAGGCGGCGGCGGGTTTCGTCTCGGCGCATGGTCCGCCACAGCGTCTTGGTGACCTGCCGTTCGAGACGGCGTTGGGCTTCGCGGGCGGTCTTGCCCTCGTCGAGTTTGCGCCCGGTATAGGCGTGATCCTCGTTGCCCGAGACCGTTGCCTGACTCAGGGCGACGACATGGATGGCGGAGTTGAGTGTGCGGTTGCCGAACCGGGAGAGTCGGGGCCGGGACTGGTCGGCGCTGAAGATGGGGTGCGGCGGCAACGTCACCGGTGAACGACATCAGGGACAAGCGACGGACTGCAGAGAAGTTTGCCGAGCCGCCCCTACCTTAGAGTCCACCCGTGACACAAAGAAGTTGGCGTGGTACCTGGCAGCCGGTATGGGAGCGGTTGTTCTCTTAGTCCTGGCTGTAGTGGCCGGCCACTATATCTTCGTCTTCATCACAGGCACCCGCTTCAGCGTCGATCAATGGTCAGCGGCCGGTGGCTGGGTCGGCGGCTTCGGGGCGCTGGCAGCGGTAGTTGTCGCGCTCTGGCAGATTAAGAGCGCGCGAGATGATGCAGCTGACGCGAAGGTTGAGGCCGATGAGCGCCTTACCCGTGAACTAGAAGCGGCAGACCAACGCCTAGTGAAAGAGCTGGAACGGGTACACGCAGTTTCGGTTGAACAGATGGTCGCTGCTGAAGCTCGGCACACCGCACAGCTCATGAAGTCAGACGAACTGCTCGCCAATGAACTTGACGCACAGCGCCGCGCTGAACAGATCCGCTGCATTCCGCCGATTTGGGAAGAGATAGCAAACCTCGCCTTCCCATTCCAATCCTTCCTGGAACTCCTGCAAGATGTGCCCTCGATGCCACGCACGAACGAGGCAGCTGCAGAGTTCATGGCTAAGGCCGAGATCTGGATACGAGGCCTGATGTCCATAGAAATGGGATTTAGTACTGCGCACCTCATCGTGAGTGAGCCACATACACACGCGGCTCTTAAGACGCTGTACATCGATACGCGGCGATTCCACGAATTGAGTGCGACCGCCTCGCAGCAAGCAGTGATTCAGCGGTCCGTGCCCGACCTATCTGGACTGCGCGAGTGCTACTCAACGATCATCAATCAGCGGAAGACGATGACAGAGATTGTTCGGGAACACCTAGCGCAGGTACCGCCGCTGGCCCAACCTGATGCCACCGAGGACAGCCGGCACTAAGAAGGAAAGCAGGGGGTCTGCGAGGCGGCACACCGCCTCCTCGTCGGGAATTCCGAACTCTGGGTCGCACACTCGCGGGCCGCGACCGAACTATGAGATTAGCGCCATCACTGCTTCCCACCATCGTGTCGCAATCGTTCCGATGCAGGCCCGCGAGCCCGTCGGTGCAGTGGCACTCGCGCGCTTACCGAGGCAGGTGACTCGGTACCGGCGACCTGACACTCGACCTGCCTTGTCCTGCCCGGGGCGAGCAGCATTTCCTCGTGTCGGAAATCGATCGATTTCTGTCACATGCCTCAGTCCTGGGGGGTGTTACCGGGG
>NZ_JAAOQS010000067.1:0-51145 GCF_011603105.1 Rhodococcus sp. A14
ACAGCTGCCCACCCTGGTGTCCCCCACGCCCCTGGTGCCGGTCTCTTGCCCCTGAGCACCCGTTACTTCCGAATCTGACGACCACCGAAACGGGGGCCGCGCTGTACGGGAGCAGCTCCAGCGTGCACGAACACGCCCGACCAGCACGAACAAGACGACCACCTCGCTCAAAAGCGTAGATCTGGTCTAACACCCGGGCCGACAACCTAACGCGAGGCGCGCCGTGTATTCGGTGAGAGTTCACATTTGCCCTACCCGCCAGTGGACCTGCGCGGCTTGGGTACACCAATACGCCACCCCGTCACCAACTCCTCCGCCCGCCCTGCCGCTGGCCCCCACGGATGGAAAATGCTGTCGCTGAATCGAAGTCGGTCATGACTGGTTTATGGACGGATCCTACGATTGTGCCCGAACCGAGAGCCGCAGTGGCATATTTCTGAGTATGCCCAGGTACCTGGTAACGCTCGATGATGGAACATCGAGCGAGAAGACATTCGAATCAGACTTTCACGCGATTAACGAGACGCACCGGCCCCATCCACCCCGGCGCGGCATCGCCCAGATCGACCGTTACGACAAGGTCGGAACGCTGGTCCCGGTGTGGCCAGCCTCCACAACCAAGTCCAGCTGACCGCGGTGCGTAGCGCGCAAGCCCGGTCCTTCAGGGCCGGGTTAGCGCATCGACTTCGGCCTGCCGGGAGCGCGGGGCGGTCGCCGCTGCTGCTCGATGTACTGCCGGATGATCGAGATGGGTGCCCCGCCGCACGATGCGGCGAAGTAGCTCGGGGACCAGAGGTGTCCGTTCATCGAGTGTCGGTTCACCCATTCGCGGTATTGGTCGCGCAGGCGGCGTGCGGAGACGCCTTTGAGGCTGTTCACCAGCTTCGAGATTTGGATGGTCGGAGGGTATTCGATCAGCAGGTGCACGTGGTCGCCCTCCCCGTTGAACTCGACCAGGCGAGAACCGTAGTCGTCGCACACGCTGCGCATCACCTGTTCGCAGGTGGTCAGCATCTCGTCGGTGAGGACTCCGCGGCGATACTTGGTAACAAAGACCAAGTGGACGTGGAGGGCGGAAACAACGGAGCGGCCACGTCTGTATTCAGGTTCAGAAACCATAGACCAATGTTATTCTTTGGGTGTGCAGTTGCGATACCAGTACCGCGTCTATCCGACGCCCGGTCAGCAGGACATGCTGGCCCGGTCGTTCGGGTGTGCGCGGGTGGTGTTCAACGACTGCCTGCGCATCCGCCAGGCTGCGTATGCGTCCGGGGTGAAGCTGTCGGATACCGCCGTGCAGAAGCAGGTAGTCACCGCAGCGAAGAAGACTCCGGAGCGGGCCTGGTTGGGCGAGGTCGCATCGGTGGTGCTGGTGCAGGCGTGTCAGGACGCGCGGCGGGCGTACCGAAACTGGTTCGACTCGCTCTCCGGGAAACGGAAGGGCCGCAAGGTCGGCGCGCCACGGTTCCGGTCCCGCAGGGACAATCGGCAGGCGATCCGGCTGACCCGCAACGGGTTCTCGATTCGCCCGAACGGGAAGCTGTACGTGGCGAAGGTCGGCGAGTTGGAGGTTGCCTGGTCCCGCGATCTGCCCTCGGAACCGTCCTCGGTGACGGTCATCAAGGATGCAGCGGGCCGGTATTTCGCGTCGTTCGTGGTCGAGACCACTGACGAACCTCTGCCGCCGGTCGATGCGGAGGTCGGTATCGACCTCGGGTTGGCAACGTTCGCGGTCCTGTCGAACGGCAAGACGATCAGCTCGCCGAAGTTCCTGCGCCGTGCAGAACGCAAGCTCCGCAAGGCGCAGCAAGTTCTGTCGCGCAAGGAGAAAGGCAGCAACAACCGGGTCAAGGCACGTATTCGCGTCGCGAAGGCCCACGCCAGAGTGTCCGACGCTCGCAAGGACTGGGCGCACAAGCACTCCACGGCGATTATCCGCGAGAACCAAGCGGTGTTCGTCGAGGATCTGTGCGTCCGGGGGCTGGCGCGGACACGGTTGGCGAAATCGGTCCACGACGCCGGGTGGGGAATGTTCACCCGCATGGTGGAGGAGAAAGCCGCCCGCTACGGGCGCACCTTCGTCAAGGTGGACAGGTTCTATCCGTCGTCGCAGATCTGCTCCCAATGTGGGGTCCGGGGCGGCCCGAAACCGCTTTCGATCCGGGAGTGGTCATGCAAGGCGTGCGAAGCGGTTCACGACCGCGACGTCAACGCCGCGAAGAACATCCACGCCGCAGGACGTGCGGAGTGGCTAAACGCCTGCGGAGGGGCAGTCAGCCTTCTCTCCTAGAGGGAAGCGAGCCCCAACGAAACAGGAACCCACCCAAGCGGCGCGCAGCGGCGCAGAAGGAATCCCGGTCGTTCACGGCCGGGAGGACGTCAAAACGCTTGACTGGATGGTCGCGTCGGTACGCAGTGTCGCAACGACAGCCAAACCCTGCTCCGTGCGGGCAAGCTCGAAAGCGTTCTGAAGTGTAATCACCGGTTGGCCTCCGATTCCGTACCGTCGGCGGCTTGACTCTGGCCCCGGTGTGCGGGTCGAGTGTCGAGTCGCTCTTCTGCCCAGTATGAGCCATCCGCTGCGACCAAAGACGCCGAAATTTGGAGAGGCCCCGAGCGCGGACCCGACAATCTCGCTGTCCACCACCCGTTGGCGAACAACGAAACGAAAGAGCCACCGGCGCTGAGAATCCAAGACCAGCAGCTTCGCGAAGGTTCTGCTCGAAGACGACGAAGGCCAGCCCAGCCCCTCGGTAACCGATGCCACAAGGACCCGTACCAGTCGTCAATTCCTTATCCGATGACAGGGAATGTCATAGGGAATCCATGGACACGGGCGGACACCGCACACAGGCGGCTCCTGCAGCCATTTCCGACCTGATCGCCGGTCGGCTTGCCGCGACGCGCCTGGGTCTATCCGACCTGCATTCAGTCGAAGTAGGCGGTAGGACTGTCGAACTTCCGTACGCCGTCGCAGGGCCACGGCGTCATCGGGTCATGGTCGGCAAGGCATAAGACGCCCCACCGTCCGCCCTCGGGTTGGTGATCGGCCATGAGCGTCCTCTGCACCTTTACGTACGCTGCAACCTCGGGCAGGTGACGCCTCGTGCTCTCGTAGTTGGTCAGCCGCGACTCAATCGAGCGGTTCAGTGGGCAACCCGGTGGTCGGACTTCGGCATATCAATTCCTCTAGTCGCGTCGAGAGTGAAAGCCTCTGGATCACCCGCCACCCCATTTCTGGCGACGGGCATCACCCGTGCGGACTGTTCCGCTACGTCGAGGATGTTCATTACAAATGCCGGTGCACTGATGCAAGTTCGCCCATCCGCCGGCGCGGACAGTAGCTTCCCAGTGATGGCATCGATTCAGGGCAGTCGGACCACCAAGAATTGGAGAACCCCGCCAGCCACTGGGGGTTTGGCTGGCGGGGTCAAATACACCCGCCCACGTCGCGTGGACAGTAGGCATGTGCCGGTTAATCGTATGACAGCGGTCACCAATAGTCAGAAAGTGTGACGCAGTCGATGGCCGTCAATTTGGTCGCCAGTCTGCAGCGCAGACATCCTCCCCGATGAACGACCCGCGGCGACCGTAGGAGACTCCGGCATTTCCAGGGACTCCATGCGCAGCAAAACAGGACATCCGTCCAAGTTCTCATAACTAATACCGACCTGTAGGTTTTGATACGACACCAGCATCAGCTGCAGAAAGGGGCGCCTTGCAGAAGCGAGCGATCGCTACGCGGCAGGCTGTGCTGGTCGCCGCAGCTGAGGTGTTCAACCGAATGGGTTACGTGAACGCAGGCCTACAAGAGATCATCTCCGAATCCGGGGTGACGAAGGGGTCGCTCTACTTCCACTTCAGCTCGAAAGAACAGTTGGCACGGGCGGTCATCGACGAAGGCTGCGCACGCCTCGATGCGGCATGCTCTCAACAATTCGACTCCCGCACACCAGCACTGGAAGCGTTGATCGGAATCTCGTACGTGCTGATCGCTCCGTCCAACAATGACAACCTGATGCTGGCCGCATTCCGCCTGCTCAACGAGATGGGCGACTTCCGGGGCACAGGGCACGTGGTCTTCGATCAATGGACCTCGACCTACCAGGCACTGGCGGCAAGGGCAGTCGACGAAGGCGACTTCCGCGCTGACACAAATCCGGACGAGGCCGGCCGCCTACTGCTCGAGATAACGTTCGGCACGCGCCTACTGGCGGTCGCAACCGACACACTGAGGGAACTGCCTGAGCGTATGACTACCGCATGGAAGGTTTTCCTGCCCGGGCTAGTCGACGACGCGAAAGTCGACTACTTCTCCCAGTTCGCCGCTCGCCGACTGTCCTCGTACCTCGTACCCTCCTAGCGTGTCGCCTCCCGGCGCGGACCCGGAACCGTACCTCCGACTCCATTGAACGAATCGACAGTGCCGGGACATACCCACGGATGCGACATTAAGATCGTCGCTGCGAGCGTCCACTTCGCGAGAGGCGATGAAGCGGCGCCCACTGAGGCCCGCCGGCGCTGGCGGCAAATAGCAACACATCGAGGGCCCACCTCACGTCCGCCACGCCTGTGCATGCCCGGCGCCACATTTCCTCCCAACGCCCTGGCACCGAGCCAGACTCGAGGGCAGGAAGTAGATGCGACCCGACCTCAGGCCCCCTCGGCCGGGCCCGATCAGCTGTGAAACAAGGGCCGCGCCGAAATCCCCGCCGACCAGCACTCTGGGCTTGATGAGCGACATAACTCTTACTGAACACCGCAGAACCACCCGCCGTTCGCGTGCGAGCGACGCGCCCTTCGCCGCCCCATTATCCGCCGTGTGCGCCCCACGCCCCAGGCCAGTTTTCCGTCGCATCCGCCGCGCCGAGGGCACCCGACTGGTCACTTGTCCGAGTCCCAGTTCTATAGTTCGGCAACCCGGCACATAGGACCGGTCGGTTTTCTGTGGAGGGTTCGTGACGCGAGCATGCCAACCGCTACTCGAGGCAATTCCTGCCCTATCCTTCGAACGGTCGATTGCCCGCCGATACGTGCATCGGCAGGCGATCGCCGAGGTCTTCCTCACCGATTGCGCCGAACTGCCTCAGCCGAATCACTTCGTCATCGCGGCGCAGTGGCCGCGCCTGCACGGCTTCTACCGCACGAGGGGCGGCCTGTACGACCCGATGTTGATGACGGAAACACTGCGCCAAGCAGCGATCTACCTTGCCCACGTGCGATACAGGGTACCGCTGAGCGGACGATTCGTGATGCAGGACATTCACGTTCATGCGCAACTCGATGCTTTGGAGGTCGGGCCGGCGGCCGCAGACGTGACAGCGATCGTCACGCTCTCTGATCTTGTGCACCGCGGTGACGTACTGTCGAGCCTCCGCATCGACCTGCGGTTCTGGCTGGCAGGTCGGGAGATCGGGTCGGCATCCGGTGTCGCGGTAGTACTCCCGCCGTCCGCCTACACGAGGGCCCGGTGGGGCGCCGCAGGCCCGCGTACCCCCGGCCCGGCGAGGTTCGGCACGGCCATTGCACCATCTTTGGTGGGCCACGTCGAAGACCAGCACGTGGTGATCGGCCGACAGACTGCGCGCGACGAGTGGGAGGTGCGCGTCGACGTGACACATCCGGTGTTGTTCGACCATCCGCTCGACCATCTCCCCGGGATGCTGCTCCTCGAGGTGCTGCGCCAGAGCACGTTCGCCACGTTCGATGTTCCAGACGCACATATGGAGTCGATCGACGCGGCGTTCCATCGATTCGCCGAGCTCGACCAGCGCACCACCGTCCGGGTCCGGACGCTCGACGAAGGTCCTTTGGCGGCCCGCGCGGTGATCAGGCAGGGTGGTGTCGACGTCACAACGGGAACCATAAGACTGGCTCGTCGCTGAGCGTCCCGATCCACTAACGCCGGTGTTGGAGCTAGTTTCGCTGAGCACCTTCGCTGCGGGCCTTGCGAATTCGGCCGATGTCCGGGTGTCGATGTGCGGGCATGATTCCGGGTAGCAGGAACATCCACATGTCGTCGACGCGGTGTTCGAGGTCCGTGCGCAGCGTCAACACCTGGGAGACGGTCTGGACACCGGTGAAGGCACCGATCACAAACCGGGCGAAGCGGGGCGGATCGATATCCGGCTCGAGGTCACCCTCCTCCACGGCGCGCCGCGCCAGGTGCTCGCACGTGTTGATCCAGTCCAAATAGGGGTCGGCGGGACCTTGGTCGTCGACACTGAGTTCGAGAGTGATCCGAATGCCGGCCCGCACGATCGGGTCGTGCACGATTTGCCGGGCCATCTCGTGGCAGAGCATGACAATCTGCTCGATCGCCGACGCCTGTTCGCGACCGATCGCCTCCACCGAAGCGATTGAAGTCGCGTGCTGCTCGGCGATAATGCACCGCGCCAGTTCTTCCTTCGACTTGAAATGAAAGTACAGCGCTCCCTTGGTGAGGCCGGTGTTCTCGAGGATGGTTCCGAGACTGGCTCCGACAAAGCCTTGCTTCTCGAACAGCTCGGCCGCTCCGAGAACGATTTGCGCCCTTGTCGCTACAGCCCGCGCTTGTTGTGCCACTGACACCCTCTCCTGCTCCGTGAAGCGAGAAACCCGATAGACGAAAGTACATGCCGCGTTTAGCAGCACGAACGCTACCCGTGCACCGCGAGGTAGTTGACCGTCGTACGACCGGACGCCCCCCTCGCGCTGTCCCCATGTGTTCTCGCTGCTCCATCCATCGTCGCCGCAGACTTACGACAGACCGTGGAGAACTCCACAAAGAAAACCAATCGGACGGTTTTGCTGTTACAGTTCGATCGTCGCGTTGGTCACGCGGCAAGGGAAACCGGGGAGACCGGCGGGCTGGGCGCAGAAGTCACTCTCATGAGGGGTGGGAGGAGCCACTGCGCCCAGCCACAGTCGTCCACGTCAGACCACCGGGGGCGTGACTCCCTCCCCCACACACGTCCCCTCAGACGCCGACGGCCAACTCCGGAAACGGAGTTGGCCATTCGGCATTTCAGTAGTTGTTCTCGGCAGTCGTGATACCACTCCGATCGACGGATTCCGCACCGCGACGATCCCTCCCGGTAGAACACCAAGTTGATCCGACCGTTCGCGCGCCACTTGCAGCCGCCAGGAGGATTGGGCTCGATGCAGAGCTCAAACGGATACGGATCTGCCGTCGTTCCCCAGCTCTCGACATCCTCGCGATTCAGGACATCAGGAAGAGCGCATCATCATCTCCGGATAGCTCCGATCGACACCACACGCCGACTGTTCCGTATTTGTCCAACAGCGTGTTGGACAAATACGCAGGCAAGGTCACCAGGATCCCGTCGCAGTCTGCACCGTGTTTTTAGGTGGCCTCGGCGTCACCTCGTGATGAACGACTTTCCTTCAAGTCGGTCAGAGTCTCGCCCACGGCAGCCGCGAGTTCATCGTCGGTCGGAACAAGCTCGCGGACCGGCGCGGGCAGAGTGTCATACGTGTAGTCGGCCACCGCCAAGGGCGCGGTGGTCCCGGCCAGGGAGTAGCGAACGACGTTGTCGTTGCGGCCCGCACACAGCAAGAGCCCGATGGTCGGAGCATGCTGGTCGTGGTCGCGCAGGTTGTCGTCAACCCAGGATACGTAGAAGCCAAGCTTGCCCGCGTACTCGGGTTCGAACCGGCCAATCTTGAGCTCGACAACAACGAAGCGGGACTGCACCCAATTGAAGAACAGCAAGTCTATGTAGAAATCGTCGCCGTTGACGTCGAAGTGGTACTGCCTGCCGACGAACGCGAAGCCGTGCCCGAGCTCAAGCAGAAACCGCTCCAGCCGAGCCATCAGCGCCGCCTCGAGCTCCCGCTCGGCAACCCGATCAGTGAGGTCCAGGAAATCGAACACGTACGGGTCGCGCACCAGCTGCTGCGCGAGGTCAGAGTCGCCAGCGGGAAGGTGCTCGGTGAAGTTCGACGGCGCCGCACCGATCCGCTGGTCGAGTCGGTTGCGGATCTGATGCATCAGGACGTTGCGGGACCAGCCGTGCTCGAACGCCGCGGCCGCATACCAGTCCCGGCTGGCCTGATCATCAAGTCGGTCGATCAGCAGCAGCACGTGGCCCCACGGAAGTTGTCCAACAGACTGCTGGACAAATGCGCTCCGCGGCCACTCCGCGGCAACCTTCCGCATGTAGTGCAGGTTGCTCCGCGAGAATCCTCTCATCTCCGGAAACTCGGATCGCAGATCCACCGCGAGCCGGTCGATGACCTTGCTGCCCCACCCCTCGGCGGCCTGGCGGTCGAGGATGGCCCGGCCGATGTCCCAATACAGCAGGAGCAGTTCAGTGTTGACCACCCGCGACGCCCGGATTCGGGCCTGGCGGACCTGAGACTTGAGGTGCTCGAGGAAGTCACGGTAATCGTCGGGTAGCAGTCCAGAATCGCTCACCGAGCCATCTTCCCGCAGATGGTGGCGAAGTCAGTGCGGCGCCCGCACCCGCGGCGCGTCACCCCGGGGCGATCGAGATCCGGGGTGATCGAGATCAGGGGCGATAAGCAGCGATGGCTCGCCGCCTGCACATTCACATTCCCACCGGCAACAATCTCGGCGCTCTGGAGGTAAGCCAGTGATGCCCAGCCGCCGCCGTATCGCCACGCGACGCCGGACCGACGAACCGATGATTCCGATCCCTTCATTCAGGTCCGACAACCTCGTCTCCGCCGAATCAAGCCCCCGCCGGGCGGCAGAACTGATCGATGTCTTCCGGCTAGCCCCTCTGCATCCCTGGACATCGCTTTTAGCACCCCCGGACCCCACCCTGCTCACCAGCGATAATCCCCACCGCGCCGGCAGGGACTGACGGTCGGTCTACCGCACCGGGAGAAGTCGGCAGAACCATGACCGACCCGCAAGCCGCCTGCGCAGGGCACCACACCTATACCGAGGCATCACGAACTTGGTAGTCAATTCCGCCCGCTTCACTAAGGTGGGAGGTCCGCGCTAGGCCAGTCGGAAGATTAAGGAGCGTTGTAGGCCTGTCGCGGCGAGAAGCGAGGGTCCTCTGCACCAGCAGGGATTCGACACTTCTGATGTTCGTCCCGACAATCTCCGCGAGGGGGTCGATGGCGCACCTTCACTCGTCGCGGGAGCCCCCCTGCTCGCCGTCATCACGGTCCGAATCCGATCGGTGATCTGGAAGTTTTTCCGTATCAGGCCATTTTGCGAGTTTTACGCGATGAAGGCAGGGGATCTTCCGCACGTACCCATCCTTGGTGACACAGCGCTCACCAATCCCTACACGACAGTGCGGACAGGGAATATGAGCGACGAACTCGAACGGATCCATCACTCACCTCCACCGACAGTGATTTCGTCATACGACTATGACTGACCATGGCGAATCATGCCGCACCGTCGCGTACACCACCACCGAACACCATTGAGCAACCCTTCGGGCGCGCACCTCGAAACTGAGGAACCCTTTCGCTGACCCCTACTTCGCCGGCACGCGCAGGGGGCATCACGCCACCCCGGTTCACGCTCCTCGAATTATCGAGTCAGCGGCTTCATGACGATGATCCTCATCTTGGAAGCGCCTCCGAAATCCGCAGCGTTCATCTCCACCGCAACAGCTTCCACCCGAAGCAAGGACACGATCGGCGATCATTGATCACCCAGATGTAAGGACGTCTTTGCTCTGAATCGACAACGCTCATCGCTAGCGAGACACCCAGACAACGTATTGATCAGGCACACTGTCGGACACATCCGTAGTCGTAAGAACAGCCATCCGGAGGTCGGTCTCATCCGATCAGTTTGCGGACATGTCCGTTCCACCTGGCACGATGGCGAGGGACAGCCAGACGATCTGGCCGAACAACGCAACAAGGAGCACCATCATGGCACTGCCTGTCTTAACACCGGAACAACGCGCCGAGGCATTGGCGAAGGCCGCGGAAGCCCGCAAAGCGCGTAGCGAACTCCTATCCGCAGTGAAGGCGGGCGACCTCAGCGTCGAGGCGGTGCTCACCAAGGCCGAAACGGACGAAATCGTGAAGAAGACGAAGGTCTCGGCGCTGCTCAAGGCGCTCCCCGGCGTCGGATCAGTGAAGGCCGCGAAACTCCTCGAGGAACTGTCGATCGCCGAGACCCGTCGTATCGGCGGACTCGGAGCCAACCAGCGCCAGGCACTGATCGAAGCGTCGTCCGCCTCCTGACCTTCGAACTGTCACAGCCTCCGGCCAACTCGAAATGAGCTGGCTGGAGGCTGTTTTTCAACTCGCGCGAAAGCGTGGACTCAGTGAGCTGCGCTGTACGCTTCCTCGATCTGAGCGGGGATCCGTCCACGCGTGGACAGCTCATAGCCCTCGGTGGTCGCCCATTCCCGAATTTCCTTTGCCCGCGTACGCCCCTGCGACGGTTCCACTGCAGGAGTCGACCGACGCTTCCTTCCACCGACGCGAGTTGCATGCTCGATGTAGAAGGTGAGAGTGCTGTGGAATTCCTTGGCGTTGTTGTCCTTCAGGTCGATCTCGTAGTCGACACCGTCGACCGAGAACGCGATGGTCTCCCCTTTGCCGTTCTGGATCGGAGTTCCGTCGATGTCGTCGATGCGTTCGACAACAATTTTGCGCGCCACAGTTCCACTCCTTCACGTCGATAACCCGAGGAACACTACTGCGAAGTAATGTTCACCTGCCAATCCGTGACAGGTCTTTGAACGGGACATCGCAAATTCCAGCGTTGGGTAGAGCACGATCGGTGCCCACTCCTCGGAGGCTGGGCGCGGCGATCCGGTCGTAGATCCCGGCTTACGACGAACGCTCGTCTCACTGGAACCACTAGAAATCCAGGCCGTCCGCATCCCGCCGACCGCACGGCCTCTCACGGGTGGAGGTTCACGGGCATGCCCCTTGCACCCGCAACCACGACCGCCCACCGCCAGCTGGTACCCGTGGACTCCCGTGGCCTGAACACTCAGCGCGACAATAAATCCCCGTTGGCCAGAAATCATTTTTTCGGCGGACTCGGAGCTTTGGAAACTGCGAGGAGCACCAACGCGCGGCCATCGAGCAGGTCCCACGGATCCCCACACAACTCCATAGGAGCCCGAATCGGGGGTCGAGAGAGTTCCAGTTCCCGCCGATGCGAATGCAGGGAACCTCGACAGCCCTCTCGCCGAAGACGATTGTGATAGAGACACGATCGAGAAATCTGAGGTGGACAGATACTCGGCGCCAGTCCGGCGGTTGCCTCACTCGGTCCGGGTGATTTTCATGACACGCGGTCAATGTGGTTGACATCGCCAAAGAAGAAGCTATGTACTTTACAAATATATGGATTCCACAGAAGGACTGATCTCGATGCGTACTCACCGGTCCGCAGCCTCGGCGCTGGAGCTGTACTCAGCGTTCCGGCAACAACATCCTCACACAGCGATACCCGAGAACTACGTAACTGAATGTGGCTTCCAACTCGGTCGCTGGCAGTACCGGCAGCGCGTCGCGCGAATGCTCGGCACCCTTCCGGCAGAGCGCATTCACCAACTCGATTCAATCGGCTTCGTATGGAGCGAAGACAATGCCCCACTACCCGCGGTCACCCGCACCGATAGCAAGCGACGTCGGATGCTGGCCGAGATCGCTGCTTACCGTGAGCAGCACGGCAATGCACTCGTTCCCGCGAACTATGTCAACTCTGAAGGCGAGCAGGTCGGTCAGTGGCTCTACCGGGCCGTGAAGAAGTGGCGAGCAGACGCGCTTCCTGACGAAGAGCGTGGCCCACTCGCAGCCCTCGGAGTTTCTCCCGGTCCCCGCCCACGCGGACCAAGAACCGCAGCGTGAAAACCGATCCCGACCACCAGGCCCTCCGCCTGAGTGATGGAGAGTGTCCTCCGCGTCTTTGACGAATTGCCCATTGCGGAGGTCTTCGGAAGTCCAGGGCCGGAATCGTCGTAGCCCTCCGTCGGCGCGGTCGGTGGGACGTACCCACGCCCGCAATACGTACGACCGTATTACACGGCGGAAGTCGTCACCCGCACTCAATCCTCTCGGCGGAGGACACTGTTCCTCGTTCTCGCACTGGGACTGGATCTTGTTCATTCCCGGTCGTCGCACCACCAGTGACTACGCCATGCCCATCTGCGCGAGCAGTTCCTCGGTGCGACTTAGGATCGCGTCAGCCTTCCGATCGATATCCTCGAAAGCCTCAGCGAGATCTCCCAATGCCCGGACATCCGCATACTTTCGGGCGATAGCCGCCTCATACTGCTCGGTGAGCGTTTCCGGGCCGAGCGATGCGCAGTCCACCCCGTTCTCGGAGCCGTAGACCCACGGTGAGGACACCTCCTCTTCCACCTCGACCTCGGCAGGCCTGTCCTTCGGATCTGAGCGGGTATGACTCGCCGAGGCGGCTCCCGTCAGATGGGCAGTAACGATTGTCGTGACCGACTTGCCGGACACCCCGCGGCGATCGCGGCGGAGTGCGGCGAAATGTCCCCACTGATCGAAGCTCGGCAGCAGGGGCCCGTCCTGGCCCTCGCGCAGACCCGGCAGCTTCCCGTAGGACTCCACCGTGTCATCGGCGATTTCATGACCACTGGCAAGACTTCGTGCGAGCACTCGGTTCGAGGGGTAGCGATCGAAGAACGCCTGAAGGCGTGCCCATCTCAGGTAGATCGCGACGGGGCAGCACTGAGGGTCGTCCGCTAGTGGGTGCAGCTCCACAGCGTGTCCGGCGCCAACGGTCACGATATTCCCGTCATACGTGACGTCGCTCCGTTGAAAGTCCCCCACCTCGGTCGCGGACATCCCAACAATGCAGTTGAGCACCAGGATGAGCGCATCCCTTCGGCCAAACAATCCTTGTGGCCACCCGACCGTTGGCAGCGTCAACAACGCCCCGCGTGCGGTGCGAGAGAGATCGTCGCGTCTACCTGCACGTGCTGACAGAACTTGGCGGATCACTCGAGCAGACCCAGGCGTGGGGTACCCACTGGCGTTGTGCACCCAATTGATCGCTGCGACACGGCGCCGTTGGGTGGACTGAGCCGCCGGATGCTCGTCAAGGAAGCTCGCGAGGGCAAGGGGATCAGCGGGGAGCGCCGACGCCGCGAGCGCAGTACACCAATCAGCGAACAGAGCCCAGTCGTATCGGTACTGTGCACCCTGACCACTCCGGGGAAACAGCGCGGAAACATTCTGCACGCCTTTGATTTCCGACTGCGCGATCGTCACGGTACGAGGCTATGCAATTCGATGCCGCCAATCACGCACCAGAGCCATGTGTCGCCCAGAGAGCTCTCTTCCCGAGCCGGCCAACTGCCCACACCGCACGTTCGGCATTGTCCCCTGGTGAGCCGCGCAACGGACGAAGAACTGCAACCGCAGGCACACCAAAGCCCCGCCCTCTGTCACCTTCGCTCCCAATAGCGTGATCGGGCCCGGAGCCCAACTGTTCTTACGCTCGCTCCCGAGACCACTCACGACACTAAGCCGTATGGCGCAAAGATCGGTCACGCTGCGAGTCGTTGTCCAAGCGCTCCGCAGCAGAGCCGGCCCGCAACGACTCTCCCCCGACCCGTTCGACAAACTCGTGGGAATGGCCCGCAAGGGCTGCGCGCCGCCGTATCACGGCGTGAATTGCAGCGCCCGAGAGCGCGACCGAGGTGATGTTGCCGTTCGCACGGATGGCACGGAAAACCGGTAACGCCGGATCCTGGACAACTGGCGCTGCGGAAAGGCAGACGTGGCCTTCGAACTCCTCGTGTTGGTGGAGCAACCGAATCACACCTGGACGACCGAAGCCGTCGACAGCCGAAACCACCTCGAGCCAGCGCCTGTAGGCACACGGCGCGCACATTGCGTGATCCCGCGATGACTCGACATGCTTGATCACGCCATCGACCAGACCCCCGTGCGGACCTGGAATCTGGACGCGAAGATCCCCGTCTCCGCACTGGGCCACGTCAGCAATGGTGAGCATGGACAGCTCGCAGCGCCGAAGTACCCCCGCGAAACCCATTAATAACAGTGCGCTGTCACGGCGCTCCCGTGCACGCTTGACCCATGTCGTCGCGTCACGACGGCTCGCATCGACAATTCCTTCGAGCTCGCCGATACGAAGTGGGTGCGCCCGTTTGGTTGGGCGGTCACCGTTCTGCTTGTATCCCCTTCGCGCGTT
Source organism: Rhodococcus sp. A14 (assembly GCF_011603105.1). Classification (NCBI taxonomy): domain Bacteria; kingdom Bacillati; phylum Actinomycetota; class Actinomycetes; order Mycobacteriales; family Nocardiaceae; genus Rhodococcus; species Rhodococcus sp. A14. Next base: position 14,153 of record NZ_JAAOQS010000067.1, read on the forward strand.
CGCAAGCGCGTCTTTGACACACGGCGACCGACCGGGCAGGGGCAATCCAGATGCGCGGTGCCAATAGTTGATGGACGCCACCCACCGACTCAATGTCGCAATGGAGTACATCCGATCGCCCACCTCGGACCGCGTCTCCGCGCTCTCACGCACATAGTCGGCGACAGCACGAGGATCGGTGGGCATCAATGAAATTTCACGGGGCGCACACCAACTCGCGAACCTAACCCAGTCCTGCCGGTAGTTTCGTGCGGTGCTGGCAGATTGCAGCCGGTCGAGTTCGGCAACGGTTCGATCGTCAACTCCCGGCAGCGACTGCGTCGCGTCGCCGCCCGACGGAACGGTAGGCATGGCCTCCGCTGACGTCGGGCTTGCAGGGCGTGACACATCGTGAGTGCTCACGTGCACATCATTCCAGCCGTAGCGGTCGTTCTCGTGGATCCGCCACGCCGTGCCGTGCTGGCACAGCTGCGGACGCGATGTTCTCGTTCGCCGGATGTGGTGATGCACGGTGCATCACCCCGGTCGCGCGGCCGACTGAAGCAGACCCCGCTCCCCACACCCTCGCACGACCACCCCCTGACACTTCCTTCTGACGTTGATGCAATCCGAGGCAGCTCCCCGCAACAGTCGATCGCAACTTCCATTGCTCGGATGGCGCCTATACTCTTGGAAGAGGTCCTGACCTGGGGACTTTTCCTCAAATCGAGTGCTGAGCTCCTTTTAGCGTGGGTCTGATAACAGATTGCGGAAGTGACTGGACCTAGCTACTTGCCTTCGCCGTTTCCGCAGAATACTTACCGCTCGCCGAGGGGCAGACGGGCCTAGATCCCGCTGCTAGGAACCACACCGAAACCTCTTGACCAGGCATTTCGTTGCCATCAGACGTGATGGCTGCGGTCAGCATGACTTGTGCAACGGTTCCCCCTTTTGCGCCGGCACGCGACAACTGGTTGGAGGCACTGCGCTGACGGCTTTGCGCTCATTGACGATGACGTGACGAATGCCTTCGGCCCCGCTTCTCGCTCCGAGCATCAAGACCCGTTTGCAGGCGTCCCTTCTACCGAGACTGGGGCCGTCAATTGTCTCGAAAGTGAGAGAACAGCCCCTTCCCGGCGTTTCGTCAAGTGACGTAACACCGGGTGGGGGTGCGGCGGGCAAAATGTGGGCTGGTTCCAGGCGTGGCCGCGCACCTAAGAGCGGATTCCAGGCGTTACTCGGCGACACTCTTCACCGATCGCCCCGGCCAACCAGAGACTGCAGTGTCGACCATGCTAATGGCCATTGGTATGGCCTTGCATATGGCCTTAAGTGAGTTGTTCGTGGCAGCTGAATCCAGGAGTTGAACATGGACGCCAATCGCGCTCTTGGTGGTGCACCGAAGGCCAGCCGGCACCCACCCCCGCTCCCCCGGCCCGGGTATGCAGCAACGAGAGCTATTTTCCGCTCTGAACAGGGGGATCATGGCTCCGCGCTTCACGAGACGCGCCAGGCCACCTTCGGCGGCCGTCCGCAAGACCAGGTTCCAACCTCGCCACTCCGTGTCGGGGAACGACCCACCGTGGCCCCAAATGGTCGGTGCCGAGCCGGCCCTCCACTCCCCCACAGAGCAGACTCAGGCAACAAGAGAACTAATTTCGTCGCTATGTGAACCGTTCATGTCTGCCGATCTGAAAGTGAAGAACACCCTCTGACCTGCTCTTATATTTATGGCCTTAGGTATGGCCTTGGCAACGCCCTTAACAAAGACAGTGATAACCGCCGGTGACATGATCGTCACAGTCACCTTTTTTATGCCCTGTGCGACCACCATCGCAACCACCTTAGCCATGCCCTGATACACCGCCCTCGAATAGGCCGTGTGCACGAACATCAAACCGACCTTTCACAAGACGGCCTATAAGGCCGATACCAACACCATTTACAAAGGCCTAGAACAGACCTCTTGTACAACCTTCCCAACCACCCTTGAACAGGCGTGGGTAATAGCCTTAGCGACGGCGATACTCATGACGTGTTGCACCCCCTTAGACAGGGGCGTGTCGTTGGCCATCTAGGAGACCGGCCAGCCGTACCGTGCTATGCATGTCACCAACGCAGCCCCCGCGCAGTGTGCTCATCGCCAATCAAAAGGGCGGTGTCGGCAAGAGCTCGATCGTCGCAGCGGTCGCAGGCATGGTCTCAGCGGCCGGACGCCGGGTACTCGTCGTTGACGCGGACCAGCAGGCAAACGTCACAGCCTCGGATCTCGGAGTTGAGGGAGACCGCGGGAAGGGCCTCAGCATGGCCCTTCAGTACGCGCACCCGCTCGAACCCACCCGAGAGGTCCGACCGAACCTCGATCTCATCCCCGGAGGACCGGCACTCGCGGTCATCGGCGCGATCGCGGCGACCGCTGCCCAGTCAGGAATGGATCTGCGGGGCAACCTCGTGTCCACCCTCACCGAATTGCAGTCCGTCGAACACTACGACCTGATTCTGATCGACTCGGGCCCCGGCGACGCCCCACTGCTCGACGCACTGCTGGGTACCGCGCGTTACCTCCTCGTGCCGACCAAGGACGACGATGCAAGCCTGTCGGGAGTGGAGCTCCTCGCGGCCCGCTACCTTCGCGCACGGGAGAACGGTTCCCTCATCCAACTTCTCGGTGTCGTGCTCTTTGATGCGAACCCACGCGCGACAGCGCGGAACCGTGAGGTTTTCGAGCAGGTTGAGGACCTGCTCGAGGGCAGCGGCGCTGCGCCGTTCGAAACCTTCATTCGCTCTGATCGTGCAGCCGCCGTCGATCTCCGGATCCGTCACCTGACCCCCGCGGAACTGGTCGCCGCCGCCGAGGATCAACTGAAGAATCGGATCCAGCGGTTGCGCGACAAGAAGCGCCTCGGTGAGCGTTTGTGGTCCCGAGACCCGTCCGGTCTCGCGAGTGACTACCAATCCCTTACCCGAGAAGTTCTCAGCCGGTTGGCGACGGCGGAGAAGGACGAAGTTTCCGGGGGAGTGGCGTGAGTGCACGACGCCGGAAGGCCGCTTTCGATCCCGGAGCTCTTGGAGATCTCGACGATCTGCTCCCCACACTGAGCATTGTCACTGAAACGGTCGACGAAACGACTGCCCCGCAGTCCGCACCCTCACCGGAGGATCAAAAAGGCGAGGCAGCGGCCACCGTACCGGAACCGTCACCCGTAGCGTTGCCCGATCCTCCCGAGTCGGACGACGCGTCGCCAGAATTGCCGAACGCTGAATCTGAAGCCCCCCAACTGCAGTCTGAGGCTTCAAAGCCGGTCGTTGCGCCCCGTCGGAAACCCAAAACACGCAGCGACAGCAGCCCGGTGCCGATCCGGACCGCCCCTCCTGAGGTCTATCTCCCCCCGGCGGTATACACCGCACTGCGCCAACTCACGCTCGAGGAAAGACAGCGTGACCGCGCAACGGCGCGTCCCTATGGGCAAGTGGTCCTCGACGCTGTTGAGAGGCACGCCGGCGAACTTCAACGCCACTGGAGCGCCGCAGAACCTCACGCAAGCGCTGGACTGTTCAAGCGGCGCGAGGCAGGTGCGCAACCGCGCCGCCGACGGCACAGCGAGATTCAGGCTCGTGTGCCTCTTGCCGGGATCATCGCCTCCGATACCGCCACACTCGATGCTCTTGCCGAAGAGTGGTCCGCGGGTAGCCGTAGCGCGCTGGTCGAACACGCACTCCGCCTGTATTTGGATGTCCGACCAGACTGAATAGCGGCAACCGAACCCGGACACGCGCGAATCGATAATCGAACGGGGCGGCGAACCGGGGGAGGGGCGTCCAGTCGTGGAGAGAGCCGCCGTCGCCTCAGCAAAGTGGCGGTGGCGTCCCCCGCCCGTCGGACACATCGCACGCAGACCCTCCGGGAAAAGGTCGTCACTGCGGACACCCGCCCATATATGGTGACGCGGTGCCGGAAACAACGTTCTCCCGAGACACGATCGTGGGTCTGGTCGTACTCCTCACGGTCGGTCTCGCGGCACTGGTGCCCGGTCTCTCGCTGGGCTGGGAATGGGTCAGTGGCCAGGGCAGCACGTCGGTTACGGGGATCTTGTTTCTAACCCTTCTGATCTTCGGCGGCAGTGCGGCAACGGCGTACGCATGCCGTGGACTGTGGAGCCGCTTCCGTCGTCCATCACCCGATTGACTGCACCCGTCCGGCACGGCACGATCAACGCGGGAAGGGGACAGCCCAGTCCTATCGATCGTGGCGACGGAACCGCGCCGGCCGACCACACCGACTTGGCTCGCGACCCTCGCTTTGTAGCCCTCGCTTGCCTATGACGATCAAGCAGAGGGCTTACCGCCGCGGCGATTGCATCGACGGCTTGTCACAAGCCCTTCCGCCTGCCTCCGGAGCTCTCCACGCCACCCGCCTTGCCTCACACCGCCTTACCGGGCTCCAACGGCTCGGCGTCTGGCTGAATCGCGCGACCATCGTTGTAGGTCTCGGCAATCACTCTCAGTTGCGCTGCGAACGCCTCCTGTGTGAACTGCATAAGCGAGTACGGTCGCCCGGTCTTGCGACGCACGAGGCGTACGGCGGCCCGGGCGAGGGCGTGCAGATCATGGGGCACATTGACTGTGCTCGTCCCACGTGAAGGCCGCATGTGCCGCCCAACATCGTTCACCACAGGTGGCCTCCAGTCCCTACGCGACCACTGCCCGTTGTCCGAACAGCCCCAGCTTCTGCATGTGAGTCAGCGCAGCTCGGTAGTCGCTGGTGACCGTCTTTGCCCTGTAACCGTAGATCGGCACCGGAACATAGTTCGTGTAGGCCTCATCCACGATGCTCGCGCGACGGATCGGGGGCGTCACCCTGTCCTCGTATTCGCTCAGCAGATCGTCCATCTGCTCACGGTAAACGTCGCCGATCGGGGGGACTGCGCAGGGGACGATGGACAGCAGCGGAACGTCGACGCGGTAGGTCCGCTTGATCTTCCGCAGTTCCTGCTCCAACGCCGGGATGCCTTCATTCTCCTTGCCGGAGGGCTTCGTGCATGTGATCAGGCCCCACGATCCGTACGGCCCTTCCTCATCGACGGTTGTCGCGAGGATGCCGGCGATCACCAGAACATTCAAGGAGCCGGGGGAGTCGATTAAGGTGACGTCGACAGGATCCGCTTCCTCAAGGGCGTCACGCAGATGAAGGACACCACCGGTTACTGCGGGCAGCTCCACGATCAGCTTGTCGAGTGTGTCACGAGCGGCGGGGACGATTGTGAGGTTGGGGATCTCCTCGTACACGGGTTGGTCGGCTTCGTCGTATCCCCGCAGCACCCGCGCTGGGCGTTCGACTTCTTTGATAGAAGCGTTGCGCCGGAGGACGTCGGCGGCGGTCTTGCCGGAGGCTTCCGGGTATCCGAGCCAGGTGCTTGCGTTTGCCTGACTGTCCATGTCGAGAACTCGGACGCGGTATCCGTCCTGGGCGAGCAGCGTGGCGGTCGAGGTGACCGTTGTGGTTTTGCCGGCACTGCCGGACAGGGTTGCTACTGCGTAGGTAGCCACGGGAACTCCTTGCGGTTTGAAGGTTCTGATTCGTTGGTGTCCGCTTATGGGTGATGCACGGTGCATCACCCCGCGGCGGGGGCGAACTCGGTGATGCACGGTGCATCACCGACGTCAATCGGCGAGAGACAGTGCGCGGCGCGCGGCGTCGAGGCGGGCTTCCTCCCATGCGGTCGGCTTGTAACCGGCACGCTCGGACAGCAACTCCAAGTACGCGAGATCAGAACGGCCCCACTCCCGGGAGGAATCGGCTGCCGCGAGTTCGTAACCTGCAACCGCACATGCCCAGGCGATCTCACTGCGGCGCTTCTCGTCGCCGTTCTCAACACTCACCCGGAACTCGGTGGAGTCGAGACCTTCCAATCCAACAAATGCCTGCGCCAGCCTCCACCCCTCCTTGCTCGTCGCCAGAGCGGAGATGCCATAGGCGTATTGGTCGATAAAGAAGGTCACCAACTTCTCCCGTGACGGAACGGAGGCCGCGAGCTTCTTGCCCGCTTCTCGACGCGCCTTCGCTGCCGCCGCCCCTGCTTCCGCTTCCCGCTTCGCGGCCAACTCGTCGGCATTGTCTTCGGCTCGAGCGGGTTTGTCGACGGCGTAGTAGACAAGCGTTCCTTGCCCGGGGTCGATCGCGCCGACGACTTTGGTGCTCGCGAGATCGATATCGGACACCTCGAACAGTCGATGCTCATGGAAGCTCTCACCGAACCGCTCGCGCGGATCCACGATATCGAGTCCCGCAGCCGATGCCTGCTCTCGGGACTTCCGTTCCGTCAGCACACGTTCAGCCGCGCGCGTCGGGCTCATTCCGCGATCAGAAATCAGCGTGAACGCCGCGAGCTGCTCGGAACGACGGGTATCCGAGCTTTGCGCCGGGTCTGGCTTCTTCTGCCAGCTCCGTGCGGGACCGTAGGGGAGCGCGCCCGCCAAAGCGGCGCCCTCGGCGCTTCGAATCGCGTCCTCCGCAATCGCAGCCTGGACCTCGGGGGCAAGGAGTAACAGCGACAGCCGCCTTGACACCGTCGCCTGATCGACGCCCAGCTTGTCCGCGATGGCACGCTGGCCCATTCCCAACTCGGAGTACCGAGCGAACATCTGAGCCTCGGCGATCTCCGAAAGGTCCTGGCGTCCGAGATTCTCCAGCGTCATGGCGTCGAGGTCGCCGTGATCGTCCATCACGGCGTCGTCAATTACCGCAGGAATCGTTGCCAGGCCGGCTGCGATGGCGGCCGCACGACGACGGTGCCCATAGATGACTACATACTCGGCATCGTCACCGATAGCGTGAGCGAGGTCAGGCCGCTCCGCGAGGAATCCCTCGCGCGTTACCAGCAGTGCGGGAACCTTGATGCCGTTTGCCCTGGCCCCATTGACTAGTTCATCCCACTTTGGGTCGCCAGTCTGAGGCTTGGACCTGTCCGGGTCATTGAACGGGTGCGGGGCGGTCTGGAGAACCGGAACCTGCACAACGGTCTGACCGTCGGCTGCAGCCAATCCGGCCAGCGCGGCGGTGATGCCGCCCGAGTTTGCATCACCATTCGCCTGCGTAGTAGTTACATCACCGGAGGCGGCGGCCGCGAGTTCCTCACTCTCTTCGCCGCCAGCGAACTTTCGGAACCGACTCGCTGTCTTCCTGCCTGCCGGTTTGCGCGCGGCTGGCTTTCGCTTGGTCGCGGCCGGACCGGTCGATGGACTGGCGGCCACCATTTCGGATGTCACTCCGGCGTTCATCATCCTCCATTCTGCGCATGCTTTGCATGTATTTAGATGGAGCGTACTGGGATCGATCTGCCTCCTTTGATATCTCCGGCGGCGTGTCGCCTATGGGGTGATGCACCGTGCATCACATCGCTTTGAACTCCGGGTGATGCACGGTGCATCACCGCCCAGGCAGTCGGATGAGGTTGCACGCCGCGGTTAGGTTCGGCAGCGAAGAGTCCCAGCGCCCAGGTAAGCGTTCCACTGCCAACCGGTGATGCACCGTGCATCACCGCAGAGGATTCGCGATCAGCCTGGTTCGTCGTCCACTTGACCGCTAGGCGTGGCCGAGTCCCTTCCCTGTCGACTCCCTGTCGACGCCTTTGGTGATGCACGGTGCATCACCAAAGGCGCACCCCACTCCCAAGTCAACACCGCCCGTGCGAAGCGGTGGCGCCCCACCGCGTCGGTCATGGGCCTCGACGTTCTTACCTGCCCCCTTGGCGGTAACACCGCCACTGCAGAACCCGAACGGAGAGGACGCAGCGGACCGCATGTCTCGAGGAGTCACGCAACATTTCGTAGACCACCTCACGGGATCTCGCCGTGATGCACCGTGCATCACTGTCGGCGTAACCCACCCCATGCCGGGCCAAGTCAAGATCCCCGGGGCGAGGCGAGGTCCACACAACACGCTTCGCGGTGATGCACGGTGCATCACCGCAAGGGAGTCGCTCAGCGCGGCTCGTCGCCTACTTGACCGCCCGCGCGGCCGAGTCCTTCCGTTGTCGAGGCCTTCGGTGATGCACGGTGCATCACCGAAGGCCTATCCCACCCCGAACCGGGCCGAATCAATACCGCAGGAGCGAGGCGGGTGGCATGTCGGCGGTGATGCACCGTGCATCACCGCACGGGCAGTCAGATGAGGATGCAAGGCGGGGGAGGCTGTGGCCACACAGAGTCTCACGCCCAGGTGAGCGTTCCACTGCCGACCGGTGATGCACCGTGCATCACCGCGGGCGCGACCCACCTCGGGCCGGACCAGGTCAGCACCGTGCCTGTGACGGGCCGCGACGATCTGGCCCACTCCGTTGGCGGCAACATCGCCGCTGCAGAACCCGAAGAGGGGGCGCCCGCAGCGCGGACCGTATACCCCGAGGAGTCGCGACCTTTCACACACCACCTCACGGGATCTGGCCGGATGCGCCGCGCATCACGGCGGCATGACCGATCCAAATGGGACCAAACCAATGCGCCAGGATCCAGAGAGGTGGCAACCCGCCGGTGATGCACCGTGCATCACCGCACAGGCAGTCGGATGAGGTTGGAAGCCGCGGTAGGCGCTGGCGACAAGAGTCTCACGCCCGGGTAGGACGGTCATTGCCAGACCGATCGATGGGGCGTTCGTTACGAAGCGGATCTTGCTCTACGGGTTGCAAGTCACGTCGAGGCGGTGAACCTTCACGCTCTTGTTGGGGCCGTATCAGCATCGAGGCCATTCCACTTGATGAGCCTCGTGGGAAATCTCCGCTGAGGGCTGGGGCCAATTGGAAGTGGCGTCATACCGGTCGCCGGCTAACTGGGTCCTGAGATGCGATGGACGGCCCCGCGCGCATGTCGGTTTCGCTCTAGCGATCGGCGGGGCATCCCGTTGCGCTGCATCCTTGTTGCTCCGGCATATTGACGCTCTCCCGAGTCCACTGCCTTGGTTCACCTTGGCGAGGCCGTCCCCCCAAGGCAGCGCAACCGGGCCTGGACGGCACCGGGGGAGTGGGCGTGTGACGACTTATGCAAGGAACAGGAGGATGGGACTTGAAGTTGACCAGCTAGCGCTCACGGGAGCGTCGCTCGATCGAGTCGTGGGTGATGCACGGTGCATCACCCACGACCGCCTTCGTCGAATGTGCCGCTGACTGACCGAATGCTGTCCATCTGGCCGGGGCTTTATGGAGTGCTCAGTACACCTTCCCTACCCGGCCCTGGGTAAGATATGGCGATCAGGTTGTGGATCACGGTCTGCCGCCCAGTCGAATTCGTTTCTGTCCCGAACGCTCGGACTGAGCGCCAACCATCATGACGCGGCGACCCGCCTCGCCTGTCACAATCCAACAGGCGAGGCCAAACTTCTAATACTGCGTGCAAACGTCTCGTGATCCGTCGAGCGGTGAAGCACCCTGGCGCACGGGTCAGCCTTCCCGCTAGACCAACCCGACGGGAAGTTGGGTGATCCCTTCAGTCAACGTCCCCTCCATCTCCGCCTGATCACCCCCGACCTCGTCTGATCAATCCATCGGGGTGATGCACGGTGCATCACCCCGATGCGGTCGGCTCCAGGGCTTGAGACCACAAATCCGAGGGCTTGAGCGAGTTCCAGTCGACTCGCCCAGCCGTCGCACATCCAGCGCCGTCAACCGCTAGTCCAGGATCGCCGGATGGCAATCGAACATGACTGAGGCCGTTGATTTTTCTAGCGATTTGACCGGGTACCGGTCGGCTTATGCATCCACTCACCGGTTGAAAGTCCGGCTCGGGAGTGCCAGCCGACGCGTCTCGACGCCACCGAAAAACTCCGGGTAGGTCATGGGACGAAACGTTTACGGGTGCACGTGACTTGGGTCAAGACGGCGGTCTGTGTCCGCCACCGCGCTCGTCGGCCGCAGACCGATCGGTTCCGCGTCTGACCGGCCTGTCGTAGCCAGGTGCATGGGCCCACGATATCGACCTCCAGCAGATCCGGACGGACCAACTCGCCGGCGCAACCCCCGACCTGCTGCACTAGCTACTGACGGTTCATCCACACCCTGATGAGGCCGACGCACGGTGCGGCGCCGACTACGGAACAACGCTCCGACGAGCGCGGCAACAGCCGGAACGGCTACCTGCACCACGGCTTCGACACCCTCGAGTAGCGATCCTCAAGCTGCGATCCGGTTCGTACTTCCCGGAGCATCTGGTTGCTGCGGCGCCGCAAGAGCGCCGAAAGGCACAGGCCACCGTGATTGTCACTTGCTACCTGCTCGGCGTCTCCACCCGGCGGACGGAGCGGCTCGTCGACACGCTGGGCACCACCTCGCTGTCGAAGTCGCAGGTATCGGTCATGGCCGAGGACCTCGACACCCAGGTCGAGGCGTTCCGCAGCCAGCCACTCGATGGCGGGCTTAACACGTTTGTCGCCGCCGACGCACTGGTGCTCACGGTGCGGGAGAACGAGCGGGTGGTCAACGTGCATACCCTGGTCGTGGATGTGACCTAGCCCGAGGACGGGGCCGGGCGGCTGGCGTTCTGCCGGTCCCTGGTCGCCCGCGGCTTGTCCCGGGGTGCGATTGGTGACCTCCGACGCGCACGCCGTGCCGGTGGTTGCGATCGGCGCTACCCTTCCGAGCGCTTTGTGACCGAGGTGCCGCCGCCGAGAAGCTGCCGAAGGTCGCCGATCACCTCGACGCCGGCCGGACCTGTTGGCACGTTCACCGGATTCCCCGAGCAGATCTGGACGAACAATCCGCAGGAGGACCTCCATAAGGAACTCCGCCGGACAACCGATGTGGTTGAAATCTTCCCCGACCGCACCGCCCGGATTCGGCTCGTCGGAGCGGTCCTCGCCGAATAACACGACGAGTGGATCGAAGAGCGCCGCTATCTCAGCCTGAACGCGCTGGCCCGCTCCCGCAGCGACATCCCACCGACAGCACCAGCGAGTTCACGAGGAGGTGACACCGGCCTTGACTGCCTTGCTCACCAACGAGTAGGCACACAACAACCTTCGTACACCACGCCCCGGGACTTGACCCGGTTAGACGAACGATGGACCAAGGACGCAACTAGACACGGCAATACAAACCGGCCACCGGCCCGGCGACTGGTTGCGCCCGGCGCCAAGCTCTGACGCGCAGTGCAGGAGTGGGCCCATGCACTTGGACTGCAAAATCACGCTCGGCCACAGCGATCGCCATTCGCTGAGGGACCATGACGCCCTAAACCATCGCCTACGCAGCGCATGTACCTGCACCCAGGACCCTTCGCGGAATTGGCTGCCCCAGAACTGGCCATCGGCCTCTGCCTAAGTCGATCATCAGTGTTCAGGTATGCGCATCAGCCTTTCGACGCTCAAACAGCTTCGAATTAAGGGCTTGTTTGCACCGCTCACGGTGCCCAGGAGTCGCCACGACGTGATCACGGCAACCGAGACGCGCGTCGCGGTCAGCGATGCGCTGACGGGCTTCCTGGGCCGCTTTTTGGGCCATCTCAGATGGTGAGGGACGGGACCAATCGATCTGAGTCAACCGCCACCGGAGGTATCCAACAGGCCTCTCGATATGTTGCGGCCAAATCCAGCCCCGCTGTTGGGTATCGCGCGTGAGCTCAGCGGCGATGTCACGCCCGGACCAGCGATTCCCATCAACGCCGGCACTCGCAAGGACTTCGCAGATTGCCCCAATGTGCCCAGCCGATTCGAATGCTGGTGCATGAACGAGCAGCTCTGCGGCTGTGCGCTGCAGGCCGATCGGTCGAGGTTGCTGTGCCAGGGACTTAGGATTCTTAGATTGCTGGCCCGCGCGCGCTTGCGCGCGTTTTGGTGATAACTCTCTAACAAGAGATAACAACTTAAATCCCCTGGAAGGGGATAGGGGGCCACGAGCGAGCAATTGGGGATAACTCGAGCGAGCCGCATTCTTTGAGCGTCGGACCTTCTTGGAGAGCTTTTTCCCCGCGCGTCCAGCGGCTATGACCAGGGATTTCGGTGATGTCAGCGCCCAAACTGACGCCGCACGACGTTGAATCCGCCCGTGATGAGATTCAGCAGCATACGATTCGTCAGCTCTCAGGTACCTCCCTCGTACCATCTCGCGGGCGACAGAAAGTGTCTGAAGTGCCCTTCTCGCGCGTTTTACAACTGACACGCTGACTCCGCTGCGGTGGGCGATCGTGTCCCGCGCGGCGCATACGCGCCGGCCCGTTGACCGCTCTGCGAACGAGGCCATGGTTACGGCCACGGCGAAGACAAACTCTGTGCTCACCTTGAATCGCCGGCAAACGTCACGTCCGGTGGTGGAGTTCAACACATTGCGGACCTGGAGCTGCCAGGCAGTTCGTCCGGTCCATGCTGGTGTTGAGGCTTGTCGGCCGGGATCGACGGGTAACGACCAGGACCGGCCACGCTGCTCGCTCTCTGCGTTGAGTCGCTCGATTTCATTGACCCGCTCGACAGCGGCCGAGACGAGAGCGTCCCATTCTGGGTCGTTGGTCGTAGAAACCTCGCCAACAGGGGTGATCTGAACAGCGTCGACGGAAAATGCGGCCGCTTGAGCCGCAGAATTGGGGTGCATGACGCGCCTTTCACGCGCCCTTAACCAGGTTGTTGCCGTGAGTCGCTGGCATCACCAGCAGGACATGGCTTACCCTGACAAGAGCGCACGGTATCGACACGACTGCTCGCGGGACTGCCAATCACAGGAGCGGTCGTGTTGGAACGGCCAAATATGGGCGGTGGGTCTCATCCGGAAACGGTGGGACCCACCGACGTTTTCGCTAGTGGAATCGACACCCCCTCACGGCATGCGTGAACGCCGGAAGGGCCGGCGACATGAGGTCTGCGTACACGGAATTGTCACGTTGACGCTGAGATGAGACGTCGCCGACACCAATATCACGTCGTGTCGCGTGCGCACGACGAATCGCGCGTCCTATACTCATAGAAGGCAGACCTCCTCCCTTGCGTGGCGGTTTGTACGACGAGCGGAACCCCCGGAGCTGGCGAGCGAAGGGGGGTTTCGCCTTTTCTGGGCTCTGTTCAGCCCGTCATCGGCAACTCTTCCTGTCTGGCTTGCGCTGGAATCGCTGGCTCGTTCTCGAGTGCCAGCTGAACAAGCGCGATCATCCGATCGGTGATTGTCTTGACACGACCATCGTCAACCGGTGCGAGAATCCGGTCGGCGATCTCCGCGGGGAACTCAACCCCGATATGGCGAACGGCGACGTCGCGGGCTGGGCGCCCGCCCCGACTTTTCCGAGTTGTCATGCCTTAAATCCTGCTCTTTGGGTTTAACTAAACCGCGCAGCGACACGCCGGGTTAAATAAAACTCGAAAATGACGCGTCGGAGCCTCGTCCAGGCGTGAATCTGGCTCTGAATCGTATGCGATCGACACTCTGTCTAGCGGAGAAATATCTGATCAAATCTCGCGATGCAGCGGAAGGTAATCACACCACCCGAGAAACGTCACGTGATGAATCAAAATCTGTGTGGTACAGCGATTTACGCACACTTGCACCGCGTCGCCGACAACAAGGGATTGGAAGAAAATTACGCACCGTCCACCGCGAAATGCCACCCGCGCTCCCCGTAAGGCCAATCTCTGATCTCGCCATTTCCGCAGATCGGACCTCTTTGCAGGACTTTCGATTCACTCCCTATCGGCGTGCTAGCGAGATGTGGCGAAACCCATTTGCTCGAGCCGCGGACCGTTGGAAACGAATCACCGCCTCATCCGCCAAAGCATCTTTGCAGGAGTTGAATTTTGCGGTGCCATCGAAAGGAGTCACCCCCATCACCCCTCAATCCGATGGGTGACACCGACACTCCGATTGGCCTTCGGGCGGCGCGCTACGCAGCCTTCGCGTGGGACGAAGTAGTACAAACGCGCGCAACGAATGCCGCAACTCGGCCGAGAATCCTTGCCGACCTTTCGAACGATGACAGCCATGGCCATCTCCTAGTCGTCATGATCGGCGCGGGTCCGACTCTCGCCTGCTTGAGTCTCGGGCTGAGCGGCCCGTGACTACCACCCGGGACGGCTGCTATTCGGACGACCTCGATGTTGAACGTGCGCGATGCCTCGTGTTCGATACCGTTGAGCTCCTCGACGAGGATTGGACTCGGCGAGAAGCAAACAATGGCCGTCAGGGTGGTTGGGCGCGTCCGACAAAGAAACGAGCAGTTTGCGCCGCGTCCACTGGCGACTAGGCATACATGCCCAGTACGAGTGCGATACTGGCGATTCAGCCTTCCGCCGAAGTATCCAGACAAAGGACGGGGAACTCACGCGGACAAGATCGCATTCACCGGCAACCGGCGGCGATTAGCAAGACGTACAGTCTGGCGGCGGAGGACATTGTCGTGATTGTCGGTGCCGGCCGACTAGCGCTGCGGGGCATTAGCGCCGCTAGCTGACGGAAAAATTAACAATGGTGGTTGGACCGGTGCGGTTGGTGACGGCTGCAAAGACGTGAGTGCGACGTCCGAGCCGGTTGGGGAGCCCTAGATTCTTTCCCAGTGCCCCGACTCGCGAAACTTCGTCCACGTACGGATCTCGAAGACCTACTTCTGCCGAAGACAGGGACGCTGACCTTTCCGATGGCGGATCAGCCTCTATAGCCAAATGTTGGTGGATCGATATTGGTCTCAGTGGGGGATGGATGGTGATGCACGGTGCATCACCCGGAGGTCAGGTGGTGGTGATGCACCGTGCATCACCGGTTGGGTATGGCACCCCGCCTCGCCAGGCACCAGACTTTCCGCCGTCACAGCCGCACGCGGTTTGCAACCTGATGTGCCATCTACGCGGTGATGCACCGTGCATCATCTGTGGGGTGTGGATCCCGATTTGCCTGGGGCGTTGATTACGTCAGGGTGGTTTATGGCTGCCGTGATGCACGGTGCATCACCGAGCTAGGCCCTTCCTCAGGGGCGTTGCGGACCTGCGACCCCGATGTGATGGATAGGTGAGTTGCCGCTGATTCCGCGAGGGGCGCGATGACCATATTGACGGAGCAGTGACTGTGAGGCCGCTGAACAGGCCTAGTCGGACTGATATGCCTCAGCGTGTGGTCTCGACTTCGTGGTGTTTCCACTTCCTGGACATCCCATTTGATCCGGGGCGTGGTTTACGAAGGTCGTTGTGGGCCGCGCGATGCTCGACTTTCGGCTCGATCGGCGCTGTGACGTAGGGCGATAGCAGGATTTGTTGTCGGTCAACATCGCTCGCGCCTCGCAATGAAGGGCGCCGAAGAACGCTCACCCCGTTCCCGGGGAGTGGAGGCGGCGGCCATGCCTTCGTTATGGTGCTCGTCCGAGTACGTCAGCCGGGAATGGGCGTTGAACGCACGGTCTAGGAATTCGTGGGCCAGGCCCCGAGTCCTGTTGCGGCGGTTGTCGATGATCCCGTAGCTATTCGCGGCCGCTGGAAATGCGACCGACGGAGGGGAAACCCGATGCCTGACCGGCGTATGGCATCCGCGACACCGATACCGGCGCAAGACCGCGTCGGGGTGTCTTGAACCAGATGCGCGGGGCCACCAATGCGTTGGGAAATGGTCTTAGGCACGACAAGCGGCCCAGCGCCGCCTCGCCGAATCGACCGGGCGTTGAGCGAGCGCCAATCGACCGCGAAGGCAAGTGGGCGTCGGCGTGTTTCCGCAAGCGCATCGAGTAATTCGGCGGTGTGCGCGAACTACACAAATGCAGAGATCTACGTCTACTCACGGGGTCCTTCGCGACCTACCCAAGACAGCCTTCGGGTGATGCGCGGTGCATCACCCGGCCTTCGGGTGATGCACCGTGCATCACCCGAAGGAAACGAGGCGTATGAGAATCTTAGCGAGGAAGCTAATCCGGTTGGTTTGAGAGAGATTCAGTATGGATCCAATACTTTCCTCTTCATAGATAGACCACGGTCGAGGCTGGAGCAAGAGGTTGCCGAGGCGGACTGTGACAATCGCCGGGGCCTTCGTGGCAAACCGCAGTCGGAGCGACTACCTCTAGTCTCTGCCAGCAGGGGGCCCGGGCAGGTCAGGTTCAAAACGAAGGGAGATCCACGCGTCCGTGAAGTCACCGATTGTATATGATCGACCGGGGCTGAGGCGCCGAGGTGGCGGCGTTAGGGACGACGTAAACACCTCTGCTGCAATCAAATTCGGCGTAATAGTAACTTCGGGACGCGCCTGACGATTGCCGTGAGTCAGCAGCGCCGCAAGCCAGTATAGGTTGGCGAGAGTTCACTGCACCGGAGATGGATGGGCTCGTTTGACGCCACCACGTCGCATCGGGGCAAGATCGAGCCGCCTCAAGTTCCGAACCACGCGGAACCCCGCCGGAGCTGGCGGACGGCGGGGCCGCGACACCGGCAGTCGAGGATCGGTCAAGCAGCGCGAACCATACTGGCTGAACAGGATTCAGCTCACGGCGTTGCGACACCAGCGGCCTGCACATCGGATCAGCCGGTGCAAGACCGAACGTATGATGGCGACGGTGTCGATTCCAAGAGTGTGCCGCACGCCACATGCATTTTCTCGTCGGCGTTCACGACGTGCCCAGGAAGCTAACGGCAGCGTGCGAGGCCAGGTATGCGCGTTTGGCGTTGAAGACGCCGTTCATGGCGCGATCCGCAATCGATCCGTCGGTCGGTAGCAGCTTGATCTGGCGGGCGAACCCCATTTGGTCGTAGCGCACCGTGATGGTGACGATGACGAAGTGGTCGAATCCCTCGAAGTCGATTCGCCGTCCGGTAGCGACGATGCCGACGAAGATGCCGACGTGCCGTCCGGTCAGGCGCCAGTGAACCAAGACGTCGTTGCCGGACTCGGCGATCGAGATGAGCTCGAAGGCAAAGTCGGTGACGGCGGCGAACACCTAATTGAAGTAGGCGACGATCTCGGCGCTCCCGTGACATGTTCCGGTTGGAAAGTGCACGGTGGAGCGTGCCGTCCAGAATTTGCGTAGGCTGTCGACGTCCTGGGCATTGATGCGGTCGAAAGTCCACTGGACGAGTTGTGCGCTGGAGGCGTCTTTCGGTGAAGCGATAGGGGTCGAGGTAGAGCTGCGATCGGGCATTGCTACTCCCTGCACGTTGACCTGCAAACCTTGGCGAGCCTCACGCGGGACTTCTTCAGTCAAAGCGAACGTCGCACGCGCGAGTCGTCGACTACTCGGGCACGATGCCAACGCCGTCGGAGACGAGACACGAGGGCTTGTCGACACCCGTTCGCTAAGGACATCTCCCAGTCTGCTGTCGACAACTCCAGTCGAGAGAGTCAACATCGGAGAAACCTCAATCAACTTGCGCCTGAGTCACATCGGGCAGTGTCCACATTCACCTGATGATTGGAATCGTCACGATGTCCTGGGGCGGGCGGAGCACAAGAGCCTTGCGCGCAACTTTGCACGCATATCTGCGCGCAAATAGGCGAGCATGTGCCTATACTTCCTATAGGCACCACACGATCTGCTGATTGTCGAATTCGAGGTACGAAGCTCATTGGACGGCGCGCTGATGGTCAGCCACCCCGAGGCGGAAAGGAACCTTCGATGCCGAACTCCCGCGGACTGGGAAGTCGCTCAGACCGGTCGCGGGGCCGAGCGTCCGCGTTTGAAGCGTCCGCGTTTTCGGCCGTATCAAGTCAGGATTCCGCGTCCCATGACGCTGCGAAGAGGCCTCCAGCTGCCGCGATGTTGGAGCCGAAGAAGGGGCCAGAGAAGGAACCCTTGAACACGCGCGTGCTGGCGAGCACATCCCGCCGCCTCGGATGGTTCACAAATGAGTACGGATACTCGGTGACGAATGTTGTCGACGTTGCGTTGCAAGAGTTCTTCGCGCGCAACGGAGTTCCCGATGTCGACTCAAACGGCGAGGTTGTCGACTAGATGGACCGCGGAGGGCGATCGATGGCAGGCGAGGACCAATACGCGCTATTCGAATTCGATGACACAACAGCTGACATCACGGCGGATGAGATTGCCGCTGAATCGGAATCAGACGACCCGCAGGATGTTGTCGAAGAAGTCTCGACGCCAGAACCACCACAGTCTCACCAGGACGTGAGCAGCCCGCCGGTGTGGGAGGCGCTGCCCGCAGGAGAAGAAGCCGATGGCCATGCGTTGATCGTGACCGCCGACGGGACCTTCACACCCTCCGGGCGGGAGTTGACCGGTCCGGTCGACTCCGTCGAGAAGCTGGACAAACTGATCCGCTGGGCCTCGCTGACACCGTTGGGCGCCCCCGCACAGATCTGGATCGTCGGACAGGGCGCGTGCGAGTTGCTCGGGTGGATCATCGACCCGGGCAGCGAAGACGACGTCGACGACATGGAAGCCCTCCGCAACCGCGCCGCCCAGGAACTGACCGCCGTCCTCCACGCCACCCTCACCCCACTGCTGAACGCGGGCTGGGAGTTGCGCGGCGACCCGGGGCACGTGGTGCACCTGTCCCGCTCGATCGGGACCTTCACCTCGATGGTCGATGTGGTGATCGAACCGTACGTGTGGACGTACTGGAACAAGGACTTCGGTTGGCACAACCGGGTCGGTGACATGGGCATCCTCGGCTCACCGACGGCCGGAACGTATCTCCCGGACGACGACCTCCCGGCGGCACGGGAACTCGGTCGCCGGTTGGCCTGGTGCGCCCAGCACCTCGGGGTGCTCCCGGGACCGACGCCCGCGCGGACCGGCGCGGCCCTCGTCGACAAGATCAAGCGGGAACGCACCCGCAGCGGCAAAGGCATCGTGGTCACCACACCCGGGTCGGTCCCGCCGCTGGACGGCCCGCCGCGGGGAGACCTCGAACCCGCTGTCGGCTGGACCCGCGTCCCCGACGCCCAGGATCTCGACAACGTCCACCGGTTGGTCTCGATCGACCAACGCGCCGCCTACCTCGCCTCCGCGGGGATGCTCGAATTCGGCTACGGGCAGCCCAAACACCTGACTGGTGACACTGCCGCGGCTGCGGCGGTGGGGGAGAAGGGTGCCCCCTTCGGGCTGTGGCGAATCACCCTGCCGCCCGGACAGGCACTGTCGCTGCCCGACAAGCTCCCTCTGCCGCACCCGCACATGCTCGCCGACCAACCGGTGCAGACCTGGGTCACCTCGGTCAGCCTCGACGGGCTGTGCTCACCGGTGGCAGACGGCGGAATCGGTGCGGACCTCGACGACCTCGACATCGCCGAGGCCTGGGTCTACCCACAGCAGGGCCGGGCGCTGGACAAGTGGGCCAAGATCCTGCGCGAGGCCCGCAAGGCCGCGGTGGACACCGACGACGACGCGACGAAGCGGTTCCTCGGCACCTGCTACAAGGGCTACATCGGGCGAATGGTCAACCCGGACATGTGGACTGCGACACGGATGCAACATCACCACCAACCGCTCTGGCGGGCGGCGATCATCGCGCACTGCCGGTGGCGCGGCCGCCGCGTGGCGATGCGGATCGCCCGCGAACACGGCCGCTGGCCGGTCCGCACCATCACCGACTCCTGGGTGTACCTCCTCTCAGGCGGTGAGGACATCGCCGACCCGAGCGAGGCGCTGGGGAAGATGTCGGTCGAGAAGGACGTGATCCTCACCGACACCCTCCTGTCCGCCTTCACTTCGGCCCAGGACGTGCACGAGGTGAACCTCGCGATCAAGGCGGCCTTCGCCGACAACGAGGACGCCGCCGACGACGAAGGGGAGGGGGTGCTCTGATGGCCCTGCACCTTCCGAAGCCGCGCACCAAAAAGCCGGCACAGGAGGCGGTCGGTCTCGACGGCCTCAAGGTCTCCGTTGCCAACGCCGCGACCAGCGGTGTCGAAAAATCAAAACAGGTCAAAAGTGGGGGACTGGCCGGCCTGACCAGCAAGGTCTCGGTGAAACAGCTGCGCAAGGAACTCGGCAACGAGGGACTACGGCAGGCCGCGATCGACGCCGGCCGCACACCCCCATCCGCGCGCACACTGCGCCGCTGGGCGCAGCAGGGCCGCATCCCCCACGCCGACGTCCTCGAACGAGCGCAACGCCGTGCCGCGATCGAACGCCTCGGCGGCGTCGATGCGGTGGCGGCGAAGATCGGGCGGTCCCGCTCCGCCGTCTCCCGGTATAGGTCGGGGGAAACGAACGAGTTGCGTGCGGACGCCAGCAAGAAACTCCGCAACGTCAAGGCGCAGGACATCATGAAACGCGCCGGCGTGCTGCGGCCGGACGGAACACCGAAAAGAGCGGTCATCCGCGTCAAGGGTGGCGTCATGGTCCGTAACGGCGCCGACGAGGGCTACGACTACCGGGTCCGCACCCTGGATTTCGCGAACTCGGACACCCCGTTCACCAGTGAGGAGTCACGCGAACTTGCCGCCGCACTGGCCAACGACGATCACGCCCGGGTCGTGGCCCTGCTCGAGCGGCACGCCACCCTCGACTACCCCGAAAACAAGGGCTTCGACAAGTACAGCGACCAGTTCGGATTCCATTTCGACCACATCGAATCCGTCCACATCGACTGGATCTGAGCAGGCGGACCGAACCACGGGCGGACACGTCGTTTCCGCAGGTCAGCATCGCGGAGTCGGTGCTATTACGGAAGTGCTTCTATCTCATCGAGCACCCCTCGCAATGCCGGAAGTGCTCCGCGGGAGCGGGCAGCAGGAACGCCTTCGGCAGACACCTGTTGTCTTTAGTGCTGTCTGAAAGGTGTCTCGATGAGCGCGGCCGCGGATGCGGTCTTCGCCGCCGTCTTCGTGGTCGCGGTAGCGGTGGCGGTGTGGCCGGCGAGGCGCACGGTGGCGGTGAACCGAGGTGCGTGCGCGGGCCCGTCGGTGTGGAACTCCCATACGGGCGGGGCCTGATTGTTGTTTCGGGCGAGACTCATCAGCCAGGCGGTGGGGTTGGACAGTGCCTTGGATTTCTTCGCCCCGTCCAGGTTCAGTGCGGCCGGAGTGGTCGTCCGGTGCGGGAGCCCGGAGGAGGTGGTGCGGGAATCCTCCGGTGCCGGTGGGGGAGTCGTGGGCTCCGGGGATGGTGCGGTGGTGGGCCATTCCGGGTCCGCGTCGGGGTTGTCGATGCCGGTCAGCTGCGCGCGCACTGCCGCCCAGAGGGCGGTCTGTTTGGCCGGTTTCTTCGCGGCCGCGGTGGCCCACGGTCCGCGGACGCCTTGGTGGGTGGCGCGGGCGGCGAACAGTGGGTTGTGGTCGGCGCCGTTGCGCCGGATCTCGAGTTCGGGGGGCGGTTGGTCGGGGTGGGCTTGCCGCCACACCGACGCCACGCTGGGGCCCATCTCCGGGTGGGTGTCGGCGAGGGTGTCGATGACGCGGAGTTGGATGGGCAGCCAGGTGGGGTCGGCGGCGTCGATCAGGACCGCGACGTCCGGGGCGGTCATCAGGTCGGCGTCGACGCGGCGGGCGAGCTCGGAGGCGAGTTCGGCCCGAAGTGGTCCGGTGGCTTCGGCTTTGAGGATCTTGTGGAATCGGCGACTGTCGAGGGCGGTGAGATCGGCGGCGATCGCCACGATGGCCCCGTCCTCGCTGCTCGCCCAGCCGCGGGTGAGGTCGTAGAACGCGAGCGCCCCACCGTCACGGCGGGCGCCCAGCAGGACCTGCGCGGCAGCATCCGCCGCCACCAACTGGGGGTGCAGCGGATGTGCCGGATCGGACAGGATGCCGGGCACCTCGGCGTGATCGACCGCCACACACCGGCCTGGCGGAATCTCCCCGCGGCCGACGGTGACATCGACCAACTGCCCGTCGGAGGTGAGGGTGCCGGTGACCCGCAGACTGGTGCGCCGGGATCCTGCGGTCAGGGTGGCTGCCTGTTCGGCCGTCTCGCCGAGCATCGGAATGGTGCGGCTGCGCAGATACCGGGTCTCCGCCCGAAGGAACGCCTGCTCGTCGGCGACCGACCCCAGTTCCACGACGTCGGCCACGCCCGCGATATGAACCTCCACCGCCCACCCGCGGCCCCCGGGGAGCGGGGTGACGGAGATGGCGTCGTCCCGGTCCCGCGCAGTCGCAGAGTCGATCATCAGCAGCGTCGACACGTCGGTAACTGTGGAAGATGTCATGGTCGCCGCACCCCCCCTTGGTTCTACAGGCCTCCGACGATAACCAATCTTCCCCGGGCGCCGTCAGCGACGCGCCCCTGGAACATCGCCCACGCATCCTCGAAACCGGCTTCGGGTACGGTTTGTTCACCGCGGTGAACAACGGACAAAACGGACACTCTGTGGTGGCACGAGCCTGCTTATCGACCCATCCGGCTGGTGCTTCGCCTCGAATCACCCAGTGTCCTGTGGCAAGCGCTGCGGCCCGAGAAGGTGAGATCGGTATGACTTCTGTTCCTGACTCCACGCCCGACACTGACGGGGAACCGCAGCGGCGGCCCACGCTGACACCGCGCGAGCTGGAGATCCTCCGCATGTGGCTGCGTAGTGAATCGAAGAATGTTGCCGCAGCCGATCTGGGAATTAGCCTGGGCACGATCAATACCCACCTGATCCGGATCCGGGCGAAGTACGCTGCCGCAGGCCGCCCCGTTGCTGACAAGTCTGGCTTGTTGATCCGGGCGCTGCAGGATGGGCTGGTGTCTCTCGCTGAGCTCTGACGCGACGGTCCGCTGCATGCTCGAGCGGGTCAGGGCGCTGCGGAGGGGTGGCCCGTCGGTCTGTCCAATGTGCAGATCTGACGGGCGCGTGGTCACAAGTCGAGTACGAGTTTTCTTCCTTTGCAGCGACTCACGCAGATCATCATCATCTCGCCGGCGTCTTGCTGGTTGGGAGTCAGGTATTCGTCTCGGTGATCGGGCTCGCCTTCGAGCACCTGCCACCGCCACCCCTGGCCGGTGTCCGACGCCCCCGGGGCGTGGGAAGGGCGGTGCCTCGGTCATGTTCGTTTGTCAGGTCAGAGCTTTGCTAGTCGCAACGTTCCTCCGCCTCGTCAGACGGGGCGCACATTCTGGGCGTAAACCCCTTTCGGGCCTCGGCCGACCTCGAACTGCACCCGCTGATTCTCCTCGAGCGACTTGTACCCGCTGCCCTGAATCTCGGAGAACTGGACGAAGAGGTCGGCGCTGCCGTCGTCGGGGCTGATGAATCCGAAGCCCTTCTCGCCGTTGAACCACTGCACTGTGCCCTGCGCCATCGTCGTTCACTCCCTGCAGCCGACGAGACGGCGCCTCCCACCGAGGGCCGATCTCGACACCCTGCCCGGCCCGTACCGCGGGTGGCCGAAGGGTCGAACAACTGGTGTCCTCGATCGGAGGATGCCAGAACTAGCACCCTGTGTGTAGGGGCGAAGGTCCTACAACATCCGTCTCGGCACGCGAGCGCGATTCGTACGCCAGCGCCGCCGACACGTCCCTGAGGCTGCGCGAGATTGCGCTACGCACCACCCGGGCGGTCGGCTCCCCTTCGCGGACGGCGCTGACCGGCGCCCAGGCTAGCGACGGTGTCGGGGGAACGGAAGGTGGGCTCAGGTGGGAGCGTGTCCGTTCGGCCGGTGGTGTCGTCGCGCGTAGAAGCGGTCCCGCTGCTCGTCGAGCAGGAGCAGGCCCCGGTGTCGGATCCGTTGGTGCTCGCGGGCGATCAGCAGGTGGACGGCGACGATGTGTCGAGTCAGGGCGTCGGCGCGGCGGGCCGCGTTCTCGTCATCCAGCAGGTAGGCGGCGGCGCGGTCGCCGGCGATGAGGAACCGCTCGTAGACGCGCCGCGTGGGTGCCTGCTCGTCGAGATGGGATTGCGCGATCACCTCGACCAACTGCAGGGGAACCCGCAGCAGCCGGTAAGGGAAGCGGAGAAGGGACATCGCGAGACCGCCGAGCGTCACACCGCGGATCGTAGCCCTCTCGATGACCCTGGGGACATTGATGCGGAAATCGGGGGTCGGCCTACGGCTCGCACGTTGGGTTCAGGTCGCGCTGTCGCGGGTAACCCGAGAACCAATCCGAGACTCCCCCAACCAGGACCGATCCGATGACCTCACACCGGCACATCACCACCGATCACGACGAGATCCGCGGGCGGATTCAGGCGCATCACGGCGTACCGGCACGAACGGCGGCGCACACCGACACCGCCGGCACCTGCATATCGACTTTGCCGCGGTCCGCCCCGGCGAGCTCGAGCACATCTCCTGGCAGGAGTGGTTCACCGCGTTTGATGCGCAAGGCCTCGCCCTGTGCTACCCGGATCCGTATCTGCGGGGTGGAGCGAGTGCGTGGTTCGAACTCGTGCCCCGAGACGGCGGGATCCATCCCTGACGTAAGCGGCGTGCCCCACGGGCAGGGGGGAGGTGTCGGTTGCGCGCCTGCGTACCTGGGTACGCGTCCGCGAAAGACCACGTTGATCCAGAGGTCGGGGCGCCGGAGGATGTCCGCCGATGACCGATATCGTCACCGTCGACGAGAACGGGCGCTGCCGGCTGCATCTCGAGCGCCGTCTGCACCACGACTGCGACGAGGTGTGGCGGGTTCTCCGCCTGCTGCATCCCGCGTGCGCAGGCACGGGCATGGCGTGCCGGGTCCGGCCGCCCAGCCTGCTCGAGTACGCCTGCAGGGAGAGCGTGCTGCGGTGGGACAT
The DNA here is from genome assembly GCF_011603105.1 of Rhodococcus sp. A14. NCBI lineage: Bacteria > Bacillati > Actinomycetota > Actinomycetes > Mycobacteriales > Nocardiaceae > Rhodococcus > Rhodococcus sp. A14. The sequence goes on from NZ_JAAOQS010000067.1 coordinate 38,682, forward strand.
CACCGGCGACGGGCACTCGCGGTCGGTTTTACAGTTCAGCCACGATTGTCCCCGCCGCCAGGACGGAATCGAAGAGATGGGCTGGTGGCTTACCGAGCTCGACGTCCTCGGCGAACTCCTCGACGGGGTGGAGGTGACCGATTTCCGGCGCCGTGCCGAGGACATGATCGACCGCTGTCGACGCGCGTTCGAATGAGGACATCAAAGGGCAGTAACTGAACGGCAGGCGCGATGTGGCGCGGCTCGCGGCCCACAACCAGAGAAGAACCGCGACGTTTCACCCAGCTCTACGCGACCCCGGGTGTAGTGCGGTAAGCCCGACCACGCAGTCCCGGAGTTCTCGCGTTGGGTGCGCGGTTCAGAGGCCCGTTCCGTGGGTATCGGGATGGTGCAATGCATATTGGCCGGGTCCGGTGGCCTTGGCCCGGTACATCGCCCGGTCGGCGTGATGAATCAGCTCGTGCGGGGAGACGGCGGCACCGGTGACGGCGATACCGACACTCGCAGTGACCGGCCCGTCCCCCGGGTGCGGGTCCACGGTGGCGATCCGGTCGGCGATCGCAATCACGTCCGCGGGACCGGTGACGGCCGGGCACAGGATCAGGAATTCGTCACCGCCCAGGCGCGCCACGGTATCGGTGGGTCGGACCACGGACCGCAGGCGGTCGGCGAGTCGGATCAGGGCGGCGTCGCCACCGGCGTGCCCCAATCGGGCGTTGAGGTGTCGGAAGTTGTCGAGGTCGATCACCAGCACCGCCACCCGGCCGCCGGTGCGTTCCGCTCGGTCGAGGGCGGCAGTGAGACGCTCCAGGGCCAGGGTGCGGTTCGGTAACCCGGTGAGCGGGTCGTGCAGGCCCTGATGCCGCAATCGCTCCTCCGCCTCAATTCGCTCGAGCGCGGTGGACAGCACAGCGGCCACCGCGGACACAAACGCCACGTCGTGCTCCCGGGTGGGACGCGGTCGGGCGAAATGGGCGGTCAGCACGCCCCAGATCGTGTGGTGTCCGATCGGTACGCCGATGCCGCTGCCCAGCCCCGCCGCGGCCATGTCCGCGGTGGCGAAGCGGCGCTCGCGGGCGCGGTCCGGGCAGCACACCACCGCCGCCTCGGTGGCCGTGTACCCGGTCAGCGAGCCGTGGCCGGCGGCGAGAGTGGTCGGGCGCGGCCCGGGCCCGTGGTAGCCGAGCACCGTCAGGGCCGCCCCGCCGGTGTCCGGCACCCGGGTCACCGCCGCGCACCGCACCCCCAGCAGCGCGGTGACCTCCGCGGTCGCGGCGGTCAGGAGAGTGTCGAGGTCGGCGGTGACCGCGAGCCGGCTCAGCTCGGCGAGTACGTGTTGTTCCCGGCACCGGCGGTCGGCTGCCGCCAGGGCGGCGAGCAGCGGGTGTTCCTGCTCGCGCGCGGTGGACGGCTCCCTGCTGATTACCCCGATCAGCGCCGGGCGCCCGTCCTCGTCGCGTTCGGTGACGAAGACGGACAGGACCACCGGGATCGGAGCACCGGTGCGCACGTGCCGCAACTCCGTTCGCCCGCACCACCGACCCTGTCCGGTCAGGGCGGCCGAGACCTCCGGTGCCTGCGCCACCGCGCTGGCGGTGCAGACGTCGGCGGCCGTGCGCGCGGACACCTCGTCGCCCTTCGAGAACCCCACCAGGGCGGCTCCGGCCGGGTTCAGATAGCGGAGACGGCCCGAACCGAACTCCCACAGCGCCACCGGGGCGGGCGCGCATTCCACCGCGGTGACCAGCTGCGCCGACATCGCCGAGCCCGGGAACGATCCCGTCTCGGATCGGGTCACCTCTTCGGGGAACCCGGATTGTGCGGCGCCCTCCGGCGCCCGGTACGGTTCGAACAATTCAGTCACGACTGATCGATTTCATTCTTGCACAACCACTTTCAATGAATAGCTATGTCTCACCGGCCGCCGCATTCGTTTCACGAGAAGGCTCCCGAGTCGCGGAATCGGCGGCGGCGAGATGCCGAGGCGACATCTCCACGGCCTCTCCCATCCGATGCCCCATGCCCCATGCCGAGGTCCTACCGATCCACGGGCGTGCGGGCGATGCTGATGACGACGCCCGCATTTGGTGTTCATTCGCGTCGTCTCCCTGGGGTGCCCTTTGTGCATGCTGCGCGCCGTGAAGTTCCGAAACCCGTCACTCTCGTGCCAGGTGAGATGAAAATACGGCAACGGGTCTGTAGAGTTTCCGTGTCGGCAAAAACGCGCGTACATTGCGAAGCGTCACTCATCCTTGAGCCGCGCTTATTTCGGGGAGACCCACATTCTCGAACCGCGCTTCACGAAAGTTATTCCGGGTTAGGTTCCCCAATTTTCGGGGTGACGATATCGACTCATCGGCGCGGTCGCCTGCCGACCGGGCACCCCGTAGGCCGAGCTCACATCCCGGCCGAGGACGGCGGTAGGGTAGGCGGCGACCTGGCCGGTGATCGTGCTGATCAGGGCGGTGGACCGGCCGCCCCCAGGTGAGCCGGGCCACCGCTGTCGCGGATTCGGTCGGTCCGCTCAGGCCGATGCCGCCGCCGATGGTGACGCTCAGCCACTTCAGGAACGCCTCGAACGGGCGTTGAAGCAGAACCCATCGGAATTCACGCCTTTCCTGGTGATGAAATCCACGGGATCGTCGATCACCGCTTACGGTGCCTATCGCGCTCGGGGTCGTGGAGTGTTTCGCAAAAAAGCGAATTTCTCACATAATGAAATTAACAACCGCTCATAATGTTCGGGGTAAAATAACAACCGCCCATAATGTTCTGGGAAATCGGTTAGCAAGTAAGGGGAATTCGAAATTGATCGGCGCATGTGTTTCTCGTGTGTATTCGCGTGATCCACGAGGTTGCGAAGGTGGGGGCCGCGCGCGGGCTGAGGCGGGGTGGGCGAACACTTGACCTCGGCCCCGCGCGGCGAGGGCGCCCCGCGGGCCGAGGGGTTCAACGGCCGGAGCGGGGCTGGCTGCCCGGACCGCATTGCGGCGCGGGCAGCGTACTCAGCGGGTACCCGCTTGCCACTGCGCTACGCGGGTTTCCCTGAAAGCCGGCCCCGGCCTGCTTCGTGCGGTGGCTGTTCCGGATCGGGGATGTGTGTACGGCCGGATTGAGCGTCGCCGCCCCGGGGTAGTCGGCGGGAACGAAGGCACCACCCACCGACCACGGCCCCCACCCTTTTCGCCGACGCCGGCGCCGAGGTGCACCACATCTTCTCGACAAAGGGGTTGGGCGATGGCAGGCAAAGGTCAGATGGCGTTGGCCGTGGGCGCGGGATACATGCTGGGCCGCACGCACAAGATGAAGTTGGCGCTGATGCTCGCGGGCGCCGGAGCATCCAGTCGGTTTCCTTCTGGCTCACTGGTTGTGCTCGGTCAGGCCGGCAATCTGCTCGCGGATTCGCCCGAGGTCGCCAAGCTCGGCGGGGTGGTCCGGAAGGAGTTGATGAACGCGGCGAAGACGGCCGCGGTGACCGCGGCCAGCCATCGCATCGACTCGCTCAACTCCCGGTTGCAATCGGGCGGTGAGGAGGCTTCGGGCGGGAAGGGGTCGAAGCGCAAGCGGCACCAGGAGCCCGAGGACGACTACGACGACGAGTACACGGAGGACGAGACCGCCGAGGAGGACGAAGCCGAGGAGGAGGCGCCCCGCGCCCGCAAGCGCCCGGCCCCGCGCCGCCGCACCTCGAGCAGCGGTGGTTCCCGGCCCGCCCGGTCACGGTCCCGGTCGTCGACGAACAACGACGACGAGGACGAAACCCCCACCCGCACCCGGAAGTCGCGCGCCAAGGCGACGACCGATGTCATCCCCATTCGACGCAGCCGGAAGTGAACGACGATGACCTCGAATCTCGACAGTGCAGCGAAGAAGCTGCGCCAGAACGTGTCCGGTGCGTCCGGTGAGGCCGCATCGGTGTCACCGCTGAAGAAGGCGGCGCAGGGCCTGCTTGGCACCGTGACCGACAAGGCGATGTCCACCGTGTCCGACAAGGTGCAGCGTGCGGCCGGCCGGCTCACCGACTACGCCGAGGGAGGCGGCGGAAGCCTGCTGTCCGCGGTCACCGGCAAAGAGCAGCAGGGTGACGGCAACGGGGACGAGAAGGGCGATGGCAAGTCACTGTTCTCCGGGTTGACGGACAAGGTGAAGGAGACGGCGTCGGATGTGAAGGACGCGGTCACTGGTGGTGGTGGCGGCGGTGGCGGCGGTAAGGGCAAGAAGCTCAAGTTGACCAATATCGTCGAAACGATCGATGTCGGAGTCCCGGTCCAACTGGCGTATAACCAGTGGACCCAGTTCGCCGACTTTCCGTCGTTCATGAAGAAGGTCGAACGGGTGGAGCAGGAGGCGGACGAGAAGGTCGAGTGGAAGGCTCAGATCTTCTTGTCGCACCGGACCTGGGAGGCGTCGATCATCGAGCAGGTCCCCGATGAGCGGATCGTGTGGCGTTCGAAGGGTGCCAAGGGTTTCATCGACGGGGCGGTGACGTTCCACGAGGTGACTCCCGATCTCACCCGCATCGTTCTGATCCTCGAGTATCACCCGAAGGGCTTGTTCGAGAAGACAGGAAACCTGTGGCGTGCACAGGGGCGGCGAGCTCGCTTGGAGCTGAAGCATTTCGGACGCCATGTCATGACGCAGGCCGTTCTCCATCCCGACGAAGTCGAGGGCTGGCGCGGGGAGATCCGGGACGGCAAGGTCGTCGAACCCGAGGAGTCCGAGGACTACAACGAGGAACCGGCCGAGGACGAAGCGCAGCCCGACGAGGACGAGCAGGACGACGCGCAGCTGGACGAGGGCGACGAGGACGAGTACGAGGAGCCCGCCGAAACAGACGAGGACGAGGAGACGGACGAGGACGAGGCTGAGGAGCCGGAGGAGACAGAGGAGGAGCCCGAGGAGACAGACGAGGAAGAGTACGAGGAGACGGACGAGACAGAGGAGGAGCCGGAGGAGACGGACGAGGACGAGGCTGAGGAGCCGGAGGAGGCAGACGAAGACGAGGCTGAGGAGCCGGAGGAGGCAGACGAAGACGAGGAGGAGGAAACATCGCCGCCGCCGGCACGTCGTGGCCGCCCGCGTAAGACCGCGGCGAAGTCTGCGAGTGAGGACAAGCCGCCGGCACGTCGTGGCCGCCCGCGTAAGACCGCGGCGAAGTCTGCGAGTGAGGACAAGCCGCCGGCACGTCGTGGCCGCCCGCGCAAGACCGCGGCCAAGTCGGCCGCCTCGAAGCGAGGAGCGCGGCGATGACGTCGATACAACCCGCAGGTCGTGGCGGTGGCGGCGGGGGAGTCAGCGGTGGACCGAGCTCGAGCAGTCTCGCCGATGTCATCGACACCATCTTGGACAAGGGCCTGGTCATCGATGCGTACGTGCGGGTCTCGCTGGTCGGCATCGAACTACTGACGATCGACGCCCGCGTCGTGGTCGCCAGCGTCGACACCTACCTGCGGTTCGCGGAAGCGGTGAACCGGCTCGAGATCGGCAGCGAGCCCAAGGGCCTGACGGACCTGGCTGGGGGCGGTGAGGGCGAGGCTGAATCGAAAACCCAGGGCGCACTCGGGGCCGCCGGCGAGAAGCTCGGCGACCTCCTCGGCGGCGGACAGGAAGAACCTCAGCGCGAACGGGTTTCACGCAAGTCCACTCGCGGGGACAGGTGATGTCGACGTCGGAACAGAAGATCAACGGGCATCCGAGGAGCCGACCGGTCGGACCGTTTCGAGCAGGGTGTGTTCGCCGAATTGCTCAGTCCCTGGCGGTCTTTGATCGATTGAACTTCCGGAGTTCCGGGTAGTCCGGTAGTCCGCACTTACCTCTCCACTTCGGGTATGCCACAGGGGCGGACTGGACGAGGCGACGGCGAGAGCGCAGAGCGGGCCGAGGAACGACCGGTACCGCCACACGTCGCCGCCCCGCCCGCGCACCGGCGTTGCCGGTGGGGCGATAGCGGGGGGAGCAAGGAGCACGAGCATGACTACAGCGGGTGGGCCGAGTTCGAGCAGCCTGGCCGATGTCATCGACACCATCTTGGACAAGGGCCTGGTCATCGACGCGTACGTGCGGGTCTCCTGAGTTGCACCAGGTTGGCCGATTTCCTGGACAGGTCCGGCATTTGTGCTGGTGGCAGCGGTGCAGGTTCGCGAAATGGCACACTAATCAGTCGGTAGACTCCACGCCCGTGGCCGCCTACATCCGCAAAGTCCGCACCGCGTCGGGAGCAACCGCGGTGCAGATCGCAGCCAAGCAAGGCCGCCGAGACAAGGTACTCGAGCACCTCGGATCAGCCCACACCGACAGCGAACTCGCCGCCCTGCTCGAGACGGCCCGCGAGAAACTACTCGCCGGCCAACAGCAACTCGACCTCGACCTCGGCACGAACACTGGCGGCAGCGCGACGATCAACGGTAAACGGTCTCGCTGGCTGATCGAGGTCATCGAGACTGCGTGGCGACACCTCGGATTCGATGTGGTCGACAACGAGGCATTCTTCCAACTGGTAGCCGCCCGTATCGTCGAGGCAACCTCCGTCGCCGACGCCGGCAGAGTGCTCGGCGAGATCGGTATCGCCCCCGCACATCGCAACACCTTCGTGCGGACCCTGCGCCGCTGCACCGCACACGGCTACCGCGACGACATCGCACGACGCTGCTTCGAACACGCCGCCGAGGCGAGTGATCTGAACCTGTTGCTCTACGACGTCACGACCTTGTACTTCGAGGCCGAGAAGGAAGATGAGCTGCGTAAGGTCGGGTACTCGAAAGAGCGTCGCGTCGACCCGCAGATCGTGGTCGGACTCCTGGTCGACCGCAACGGATTCCCCTTGGAAATAGGATGTTTCGAAGGAAACCACGCCGAGACACGCACCATTGCCCCGATCGTGCGTCAGTTCCAGGAGCGTCACAACATCGAGGACGTCGAGATGGTCATCGCCGCCGATGCCGGGATGCTGTCGGCATCGAATCTGAAGGACCTCGACGCCGCCGGACTGAAGTTCATCGTCGGGTCACGGGTGATGAAGGCACCGGCGGATCTGGCCAGCCATTTCCACTGGAACGGGGACGTGTTCACAGACGGGCAGGTCATCGATACGGTGACGCCGCGTCACGCGAAGAGCGTGGTCAACGACATCACGCGCCGCAGCGAGCCGGTGTGGGACCCCGCCGACACGTCGGCGTGGCGGGCGATCTGGGCGTACTCGAAGAAGCGTGCCGTGCGCGATAACCAGACGCTCAATGCCCAGGAGGCTCGGGCCAGGGAGGTCATCGACGGTACTCGTGCTGCTCGATCGCCGCGGTTCGTCAAGACCACCGCGAAGGGTAAGAGTCTCGATGCCGAGGGCATCGCCAGGGCGCGTTCCCTCGTTGGGCTGAAGGGCTACGTCACCAACCTTCCTGTGTCACTGATGAATCCGTATGAGGTGATGGAGAAGTATCATGACCTGTGGCAGGTCGAGCAGTCGTTCCGAATGTCGAAGACCGACCTGCGGGCGAGGCCGATCTTCAGTCACACCCGGGATTCGATCGAGGCGCACCTGACGATCGTGTTCGCTGCGTTGGCGATATCGCGTTATCTGCAGGCCGAGACCGGAATGTCGATCCGCAGAATCGTGCGTAGCCTGCGTCCGTTGCAGGAAATCACCGTCACGATTGCTGGCCACGCGCACACCGCCCTCGATCCGCTCACCGACGACGCGGCGAGCATCCTCGATTCCCTCGAAATCCCGAATCCTCGGTCAGGGTTGGCACACTAAACTGGTGCAACTCAGGTTGGACAAGGGCCTGGTCATCGACGCGTACGTGCGGGTCTCGCTGGTCGGCATCGAACTGCTGACGATCGACGCACGCATCGTCGTTGCCAGCGTTGACACCTACCTGCGGTTCGCGGAGGCGGCGAACCGGCTCGCGATCGGCAGCGAACCGAAGGGCCTGTCCGACCTCGTCTCCGACGTCAAGGGCAGCGGCAGCACGAAGTCCAAGACCAAGGGTGTCCTCGAGGGCGTGGGGGAGACGCTCGGTGAGCTACTCGGCGGATCCTCGAGCGAACACGAACCGGCACCCCGACGGAGGCACAAATGACCTCCCCAGAGGACACCGACACCGACGCCGACGACAACAACGACAACAACGACAACAACGACAACAACGAGGGTGCTCCGATGGCCGTGATCTACGTGTACGGAATCGTGCCCGCCGACGTGCAACCCGAAGAGGACGCCACCGGCATCCACGACGCCCCGATCGAGATCGTCACCCACGGCGACATCGCGGCATTGGTCAGCGAGATCGACCCGGACCAACGACTCGGCACCCCCGCGGACCTGCAGGCTCACGCCCGCATCCTCGACGGCACCTCGCACGTCGCGCCGGTGCTGCCGCTGCGGTTCGGTGCCGTCGTGTCCGACCGCGACGCGGTGGTCAACGAACTGCTTGCCGAACACGAGGACGAGTTCGTCTCCGCTCTCGAGGAACTGGAGGGCTTCGCCCAGTACCTGGTCAGGGGCCGCTACGTCGAGGAGGCCATCATCCGCGAGATCGTCGACGAGAGCCCGAAGGCCACCAGCCTGCTCGAGGCGATCCGCGACCAGCCCGAGGAGTTGACCCGGGATGACCGGATGGCGTTGGGGGAGATGATCGGCCACACCCTCGAGGCCAAACGGGAGACGGACACCCGCACAACCCTCGACGCGCTGTCACCGCTGACCGACACCGTCACCGTCCGCGAACCCACCCACGACGAGGACGCGGTCCAGATCGCGGTCCTGCTCGAGGTCGACCGGCAAGACGAACTCGAACAGACGGTCGGAGACCTGGCCGAACGCTGGGACGACCGGGTCACCATGCGCCTCGTCGGCCCGATGGCACCGTACGACTTCGTGGTGGCACCGAAGCCGGAGGGCTGACCGAGGGGTCTGCTGTCAGTCCTCGTCCCGCTGCCCCTGCAGCAGGTGAAGGGGTGATCTCGCTGGTTCGAGCAGGAGATGCTTCGCGCCGCGCAAGCTGGTACCGGCACACGTCGCAGCGTTTCGGGATGCGGTAAATGCTGTCGAACGACGCCTGCGGAAATCTGCCCGGGCGATGCTGCGGACACCGATTCAGGTCCATCCACGCCTGCCTCAGACCTGACCTCTCGGGTCAGGACGATTCGCGTTGCACCATGTGGGTTCCCTTTTCGTCCCGTCGCTCTCGCACTACCTCTTCGGCAGTGCCGGGGGATGACCAGGATGAACGAGACGGGCACCTGCGGGCATCACCCACTTGTGATGAAGCGATCTCGTGCGCGCCGCGAGGGCATGCCGCCGACCCCGCGCGGCCAAGTCAGGACGCGGTCGGCTCCATGCCGCGAGGAGAGACCGTGGTGGGGCTGCGCCGGGCGGCGAACTGCCGGAAATACGTCTCGGCGGCCGGGTCGGTGAGGGTCGGCAGCAGCAGTGTCCATCCGGTGGTGACCCGGTGGGTGGGGCTGTCGAGGGCGCCGGTCGCAGTGACGAGCACCCGGGCCCCAAAGGCCAACTCCACCAGGACTTCGGCGAGCTCGTCCGGGTCGATGCCGGCACGCAGATCCCCCTCCTCGCCGGCCCGAATGGTGAGGTTTCGGCAGTGCAGCGTCCAGGTCTCGAAGATGCTCGGCGCCGCACGATCGCCGCGGTAGTCGCCGATCTCGAAGAGCAACCGGAACGCGGCCCGCACCAGCGGATCGTCGCGGCCGTAGTCGGCGAGGACATAGGAGAGATCGATGAGGGTTTCCAATGCACGGGAATGGGTGGCCCTCCGCTGTGCGCAGGCCCGCTCGAATCTTCGGAAGCCCTCGTCGATCACTGCGCGGGCAAGGTGCTCCTTCGTGGGGAAATGGAAAAACAGGCCGCCTTTGGTGGTGCTGGACTTCCCGGAGATCGCATTCAACGTCGCGTGCACATACCCGTGGCAGTCGAATTCTTCCGCCGCCCGCTGCAGTAACGCGCTTCGGGTCAGGTGTGCCCGTCTCTGGGTCACGAGACCGGCTCTTCTCGCGTGCCCCCGTCGGTCAGCGGCGGCTGGCGACCGTGACGCTCAGCCACGTCAGAAACACCTCGACGGCAAGGCCGGAGTCGATTCGGGCGGTGCGGTCACCGCCGCTCTGTCGTATCGCTGGGTGTCTTTCGCGTCGAAGTAGTCACCGCCCTTGCGTTTCGCGTCGTCGGTTCCCCAGTCCCGGTGGTGCGGAACGGGCTCCATGCGGGGAATGTGTTTGCGGCAGTGAATGTATGCCTCTTCGACCTCCACTATCACCCACCGTTGCGGGATTCGTCCCGGCGCGCAGTCGCCCGGTAGATCCGGGAGTTCGGAGCGCAGCACCTCGTCCTCGACGATCCGCGCCGCGCCGTTGATGTGCAGCCCGATCAGATCGTGGACGAAATCGACGAGCACGAGTCCGACGTGCGGGTTCTCGGCGATGTTGCCGAGACTGGCCATCACCCCGTTGCCTCGGTACTCGGGGTAGGCGAGGGTTTTGGGGTCGATCACGTGCAGGAATCCGGGTCCGCCGGCCCTCAGGCTGTTGTCACATTCGCCGGCCGCGTCCGCGGTGGCGACGAACGCGATCTCCTGGCGGCCGACGAAATCGATCATGGCCGGAGTGAGATGGTCGAGCACCTGTTCGGCGTAGAACCGGACGGCACGCTCGACGGTGCCGTACCGATGCTGGAGGTCTCGTTCTCCGGCGCTACCGAGCTGCCTCATCTGTCTCTCCATTACGGTTCGGCATCATTGGCCGGTTTACCCTACGGGACACACGCGGGTGCGTCGCGCCGCGCAACAACACCGTGGGAGGGCTGCAACGCGGGCGATCCCGGGGCAGGGATCGGTCGGTGACCTGGGCGTACCGTGAATGGATGAAGACCAAATCCCCTCGAGACGAGCTTGCCCGCCGGCTGGCCGAGCGGGACGAGTTAGTGGTGGAAGTCCTCGAACTCGAGGGCCGGCTGGAGAGGGCCAAACGCCGCCTCGACGAGGTATCCGCCGAGATCGACTCGTCCGGGCACATCGAGTAGCACTTCTCCGGGGCGTGCAGCACGACCGATGTGGGAGTGTGTACCGGCCACGCGCTCATGCTGGAGCGGACCGACGAGTTCAGCGCTCTCGTCCTGGGTTTCCTGCGGGAGCGCGGCTGCCCTGAGGTGGCCCGCAGGGCCGGGACCGGTCAACGGCCGGCCCGGGAGTTTCGCACGCCCTGCGCCCATCCCCTCCATCGCAACCGCCTTCCTCCTCAGCTGATCAATGTCGCCCCTCCACTGTCTGCCGCGCCATCGCCGCGCCGAAGACGCACAACGCCCACCGATTGGACCCTGAGTGTCATCCACTCATCCCACCCATCCCCATCTCCGCTCAGGCCCCGGCCTCATCGACGCACCCCGGTGGCGTGAGCTTCCTCACATAACGGCACGGTAACGGAAGGGCCACGGTTCGGCAATACCCGCGTCTCGTCGCTACTAGCTGGGCATGGTCTCTGTGCCTCCAATGTGGTCCCGCAACAGGCGAAGACACTCCGCGTTATCAAATGGTGACACTGCGGCCTCGGCCCGTTACCGTCGTCACCGGCCGAGGAAACATCGGCCACATCCGGCCCGCCGCGCCAAGCCTCGTCCCGCGGGTACCGGAGTCCCGACGAAGCATTCCAGGGACGAGGACGGGGGACCCAAAGTCCTCCAGGGAACGCAAGTTCTCAGACGGACACCGGCCCGAATGTGCCTCGCACACTCGGATCTTGGGGTGAAGCCAGACCCTCTCCAGCCAGGAGAGGCGAGGCCGGGCGACCTCTCAGCCCGAACCCGACAGCTGACCTCGCAGGCGCGTGTGGAGAGGATCTCGACCACTATGAGCGGACGCCATCGCAAGCCCACCACCACCGGCCGCACCGTCGCCAAGGTCGCCGTCACCGGCGCCATCATGGGCGTCGCCGGAGCAGCCTTCTCGGGCACCGCGAACGCGGCACCCGACTCCGACTGGGACCGCCTCGCGCAGTGCGAGTCCGGCGGAAACTGGGGAATCAACACCGGAAACGGCTTCCAGGGCGGCCTCCAGTTCTCCCCGAGCACCTGGAACGCACACGGTGGAACCCAGTACGCGGCCACCGCCAACCAGGCCTCGCGTGAAGAGCAGATCGTCGTCGCCGAGAAGGTCCTCGACTCCCAGGGCTGGGGCGCTTGGCCGTCCTGCTCCTCGAGCCTCGGCCTGAGCAGCGCACCCACCCAGCGCACCGCCCCCGCAACCGTGCCCGAGGCCCCCGCGGCGCCGGCACTCCCCGACCTCACGGGCGGCGTCCCCAGCACCAACGGCACCTCGCAGTACGCCGGTGTCGTCGACAGCGCGATCGAGGCCGTCAAGGCTCAGGGCATCGCGATCGATCCCCAGATCCTGCAGCTCATCGACGCGAACAAGGGACTGCTCCCGCAGTAATCCCCCGCGATTCACGGAAGAGGGGCCCTGCAC